>CAISTO010000091.1 GCA_903888395.1 uncultured Bacteroidota bacterium
ATTTGCCGAAGGCTAAAAACCATCAAATATATTTTGATTACGGAACTGAAACGCTTGATGCCATGTATGAACCATACCAATTTGAAGTGGATAAAATAATGGCAAATAAAGGTTATTCAAACAAAAATTGGATGACTAAGAAGTTTGAAGGAGAAAATCATTCAGAAATTGCTTGGAGAAAAAGAGTAAGAATTCCATTGGAATTTTTATTAAGAAAATAGTTGAGGCTGTTAACAAATAAAATTTACTGAATTATTGGTAAATGAAAATAAAAAATAAAAAAAATTGATCAACAAAAAAGAACTTTTTGAGCATTGTAAAAATATGCTTTTACAACGAATAGCCGATGGTGAAAAAGCCATGTTAGATGCGCAAGAAGCAGCCAATTCGGAAGAAAAAAGCAGCATGGGCGATAAGTATGAAACTGGCAGAGCCATGAGTCAATTGGCCAGAGACATGAGTGCTAAACAAGTATTTGAAAACAAGCAAGAACTTGGATTTTTATTGAAATTAGAAAATATAACTACTACAAAAACAATTGTTCAAGGAAGCATTGTATTGGCTAATGATAAAATTTTTTATATAGCAGTTGGATTGGGCGTTATCAATTTAAACGAAATAAGCGTAACTGTTCTTTCACCAAAAGCACCTTTAGCACAATTAATGTTAGGCAAAAAAGCAAATGATCAATTTGAATTAAACAAAAAAGTTTTTTTAATAAGTGCTATTTTATAAATTTTTTACATTTATTTTTTCTTTAAAAAATCCAACGCCACACCGTTTACACAATAGCGTAAGCCTGTTGGTTTTGGGCCGTCATCAAATACATGTCCTAAATGTCCACCGCATTTTGCACACATAATTTCTACGCGTTGCATTCCAAATGCTTTGTCTATGGAAGTAATGATTTTAGTGCTGTCTAATGCTTCAAAAAAACTTGGCCAGCCACAACCTGCATCAAACTTACTTTCACTTTTAAAAAGTTCATTGCCGCAGGCAACACAAGAATAAGTACCACCGTCATAATGTTCCTCCCACTTACTTGTAAAAGGGCGTTCCGTTCCTTTTTGGCGCAATACATCATATTGTTCTGGAGTTAATTGAGCTTTCCACTCCGAATCGGTTTTATTTACTTTAGTTGAATCGTCATTCATTTGATTATTGTTGTTTAATAATGCGTTGTCTGATAGTTTGATTTCCGCATTGTAATTGCAAGATGTAAATGCCATTTGGCAATAAATCAAGCTCGTTAATAGTAATAACCTGCTTACCTTGATTAATGTTTTTTGATAATTTAAATACTTCATTTCCTAAAATGTTTTTAATAGTAATAATGCTTAAATTTTCTTGTTGCGATACAACATAAACTCCTATTTGATTAATAAATGGATTTGGAGAAATTTGAAATGACATAGCCAATTCCTGAATATTCCCAATTCCAGTATGATCAATTGCAATACTATCGATATTACTGTAACTATAAGAACTATCAAGTCCAATTTGTTTCAATCGGTAATAAAATTTTACTTTTACATTACTTATAAAAGGCAAACTATCGGTATATGAATAATTTGTTGGCAACACACTGTTTCCAATACTTTTTACCGAACCCCTATTTTGCCAATTATTGGTATCATTCACTGAACGTACAATTTCAAATTGATCATTATTTCTTTCACATTCAGTTTTCCAAGTAATTGAACTTGTTTTTGAATCAATTAATTGAGCAGCAAATGAAACTAAATTTACCTGTTTTAAACTAAAACTTCCAACAGCTGGAGTGGAAAAATATTGTGCCGTTTTCTGATAGCCATTGAATTCAAAAATGGCAAAATAATAAATTGTAGTTGCGTTGCAATTAGTAATATTCATAGTACTTCCCATTCCGTTATAAACAACATAATTTCCTTCGCCTAATTGATCGCCAACACCTAAAACCGAATTGGCTAAATATTCAAAACTATCCAATGGAATTTCGTCAACTGGAGCATTGGCTTTTACCAAAACTATTCGCCTATTTCCGTTACCACTATGCCATTTTAAATTAAATGTTATTGGCGTAATACTAGGCAATTCAACTTTTATATTATTAGAAACAATGATTGGTTTATTTGGACAATTTCCACCCCAAATTCTTTGCACAAATTGCGGACTATCAATATAAGGGTTTCGGTTTTGCTGGTAACTATAAATAGCATTGTTTCTATTTATTTCCTTTGAACTAATTGGATCTTGGTTATGCCATTTCACCATCAAATCTATTACCCATTGGTCGTATACAGGAAAAGAATTACCTGCTAAAATTTCATTGGCATTGCCATTATTTTGCCAACCAGCAATTAAATTTTCGTAGCGAGTAGCCATATAAAAATAGGTTCTTGCTAAGTCGCCTTTGTATTCGTCAATAGGTTCAAAAACAGTTCCTGAATAACCAGGAAAGGTATTCGCGCCTAATTTTCCACCTTGCAAAGAAGTAAAAATTGCGCTTGAAACTTCGCCATAAGGATAATTATTTCTTTCCCCATTTACTTTTCCATCAGTTGGATAAATGTGAAACATATCGCTCACCATTGGCGAAGCACTTCCAAACCAACTTTGCGGAAAACTATGTTCGCGGTTATAGCAATCACTTTCTTTTGAATAACTACCACACTGATTGGTTCCAAATGTAAAATCGTAGGGAGTTACTCCACAAATATTAGTAGAATAAATATCCCAAACTTTTCCATTATAAAAATTATCGGTGGTACTATAGGTATTCCACAAACCACTATAAGAAGAAACTGAATGTCCAGAAATTTTATTATACAAGGCTGTTTTTAATTCAGCTCCACTTAAATCAGTTGTTGAACTATAATAGTTACCGTTTGCAACAGGAATATTCCAATTGGTTGAAACTCCACTTACAGCTATGTTTATATCATTTGCACCAATGCTTTTTACGTTAATAGTTCCACTTACATTTCCAATTACAGATGGCGATAATCTTACAAAAACTGTAGTATTTGTTAATATTCCACTATCAATATTTAATAAAATTGGATTGCTTGTATATTGACTTACACAATTAGTAGCTATTTCAAAAGAAGCAATTGGTGTAATTATTACCTCGTTGGTTAAACCGCTTCCACTAATGGTAAATTTTTGGGCAGCTGTTGCCAAATTAATAACACAATTACCAAAACTTGGCAATGAAGAAACGCTGCAAGTAAGAGTTTGAGCAAATAAATAAGAGGGAGCAATGACAAACATTGCTAAAATGAATCTTTTCAAATTTTCAAATAATAAGAATACAAAGGTATTGACTAATCAGTATAAAATGGTGGTATTGTTTTAATAATTATTCTCCCCTAATTTTATACTTCAACTCCTGAAGTTTAGTTTCAAAATAATTGGATTCGCGTAACTTAAACCAAGTTGGTTTATGATAAAACTTTGGATTCAAAAAAACGTTCACATAAACTGCTCCATTTTCATAACTATTGCCATACCAATTATTAGTTAAATAATCGCGCTGAGGTTTAGTAAATTCAGCATTTACATTTGATTGCAATAGGGCAGGAATGGTATCTAAATTCAAGTCATTTAAGGAAGAAATTTTCAACCCTTTCTCCCCATTTAAATAACGAATAGCCGCACTAGAACTGATGGGTGCGTAGGAATAAAATGAAACACTGTCAAAGTCGGTTTTTACTTGTTGCTCAAGCTTAAAAAAGTTGCGGTATTGGAGGTTTGTATCAGCAATTACTTTACCTGGATAATACATAAAATTGCCAAAAAGCAAACTTGTAAATACCATTCCAATGACCCATTTTACATTTTTTTGATTGCATGCATGGAGCAACAAAATAATAAGCATAAACTGACTGATCATAAAATAACGGTGACCAATGGTATTGTATAAAAAAACTGCCATGCAAATGCTATTTACCACTAAAATGATGAGGCTATAAATTAATAATTCTTTGTTCAGTTTTTGCTTAAAAGCAAAATAAGCAAGCAAAACATAAACCGTTAACATGCCATTATCAACTAATCGCCAAATAATTAAAAAAATACTTTGAATAAATTGACTGGCTCCTTTTATGTTATTATGCTCAGTATAATTAGGTGATAAAAAAGCCCAACCAAAATGGTTTTGATGTACATATAACCAAATTATTAAAGTAGAAATTGCCGGCAAAAAAAGAAGTAATCCATTGGTAATAAAAGTTGAAAAGGTATTTTTATTTTGATATGCTTGATAACAATAAATGATGCCAAAAGCCAATAGGAAAAAGTTAGCTTGTAAATGTGTTAATTCCATGAGCACACTGCACAATACAAAAGCTTTTACATTGTTTTTTATTAAATAATAAAAGCACAATAACACCAATAAATAGAACAAAGGTGTATTTAATAACAATGCTTGTTGTGCTACAAAAATGGAATACATTCCAGCCAATAAAGTGGCAATATTTGCTTTGGTTTCATGGGTATAAATCAATGCAATTTTGCGAGTAACAGCTAAAATAAAGAAACAAATTATTAAAATAACTGCGTGACTCACCCAAAGTGATTTTCCTAAAACAAACCAAATACAAGCCAATAAATAAGGAAACAATGTTGGATGACCAGGGTCAAAATTAGCCGGATACCAAATGGTTTTTAAATTGTTTTCGTAAATATTCAAAGCTGCTCTAGCTGAAGAGGTAACAGCATCACCATGAAAAGGATCGTTTTTTACAATGAAAAACAACACCAATTGCAAAGCAGCAATCAGAAATAAAATATATTTGTTAAAAAATTTCTCCATTTAATTTTTACTATCAATTATAACCTGTAAAACAATAATTTCGCAAGGTGATAAAAACACTACAACAATATAAAAATTTAAGCATATTTATTGTTGCTATTCATTTAGTTTACTTTTTAATAGCAATTTTCTTTGGTGGAATTTTCACCATTGATTCACCAGGATATTTATTTCAAGCCAATAATTTGGTGCAATTTCATAGCGTTTATGCAGGTGATTATACCATCAAATTACTACCTGATTATTTTGCCTTTCGTCCGCCTTTGTATGCAGGTTTTATAATCGTTTGCAAGTTTTTTGTCAATTCAAATTACAGTGTTTTATTCATTCAAAATGTATTGGCAATTATTATGTTGTTTTACGTTCTTCATTGGCTCGTACAATTAGAAGTAAAAGCTAAAATACTAAATATAATTATTCCAATTTATTTGGTGTTTTATCCAGCACATTTTGTGTATGCCAATACCATAATGAGCGATACTATTTTTGAAGTATTCACTTTTGCCTTGTTTTACCAAACTTATCGCTTTTATCAATCACCAAATTTAAAAAAAGCTTTGTTCATTGGCTTTATTATAACGCTTTCGTTACTCACTAAACCAGTAAGTATATTAATTGGTTTATTGGTTTGTATGGTGTTATTATTTGTAAAAAATTACAATAAAATTTACATCGCTTATGCTTTAATATTGCCTCTCATTGCCTATTTAAGTTTTGGCTTTGCAGTAAAAAAAGAAACAGGATATTTTCAATTTACCAGTATGAAATCGTTTGTAGCTGTTAGGTGTTTGGTTAAATATTCCGCTTCCAATGCGTATGGAGCAGATTATGCCGATAGCCTTTGTACTGCAATGGTTAATGGTGCAGATGCGCAAGTTTCCATTGCCAAAAGATTTGAATATTTAGATAGCTCTTGTAATACATTTATTTTAAATCATAAGCTGGCATTTTTAAAAGTTTATACCAAAGGATGTATCACTTTTTTGTTTGATCCTGGCCGATATGATTTGTATAAATTATTCAATGCCAATGACGACAATGCACTTGGCATGTATCAAACTTTACAGCAATTTGGAATAAAAGCCATGCTAAAATTTTTGTTTGGATTAAACTTTTTAGGATTAATTGCATTGGCATTTTTAGCTTTTTGGAATGTCCTTGTTGTTATTGTATTTATACTTTTTTTACTCAAAACAAATTATTCTATTATACTTAAAATATTGATAACAGTTTTTGTGTTTTATTTCTTGTTAACTACTGGTGTATTGGGCGTTTCACGATACAGAGTTCATATTTTCCCAATGATGTTAATGGCATTTGTATTATGGGCAAACCAATCTAAATTAATTAAAAAATATTTACATGATTAACATAAACTCTCCTGTTGAGCAACTGCATTTTGATTTATTTGAACAGAAAAAAATTCAAGTATTTTTAAAACGCGATGACTTGATACATCCTTTTATAAGTGGCAACAAATGGCGCAAACTAAAATACACTTTGCAAGATGCAGTAAAAAAAAACAAAACACATTTGGTAAGTTTTGGTGGAGCTTACAGCAATCATTTAAACGCATTGGCTTGTGCTTCCGCAACATTTGGTTTTAAAGCCACCGCTTTTGTAAGAGGTGAAACAGTTTCAAATCAAATGTTGGCATTGAATAAATTATGGGGAATGGAGCTGATTTTTGTAGATAGAACTGCTTATAAAAACAAATCAGAACTGTTCGACAAACACTTTTCAAATGATGAAAAAGCTTACTTTATAGATGAAGGTGGAGCAGGACCATTTGGCGCAAAAGGTTGCGAAGAAATTGTAACAGAATTAACCGAAACATACGATAAAATATTTTGTGCTGTAGGCACAGCAACTACTTTGCAAGGAATTGCGCAAGCCATCAAAAACAATGGATTACAAACTAAAGCAGAAGGCATTTGTGTGCTAAAAGGTGCAGAGGAAATTGATGCACACTTGAAAGCAAATGGATTGGAAGATTACTATAAAATTCATCACCAATTTCATGAAGGTGGATATGCAAAAACCAATCCTGAATTATTTGATTTTATCAAACTATTTGCGAGCAAAACAGGCATTTTATTAGACCAAGTTTATACAGCAAAAATGATGAAGGCAGTTTTTACATTAGCCGAACAAGATTATTTTGAACCAAACTCTAAAATTATTTGCGTTCATACCGGAGGATTATTGGGATTATTGGGTGTTTTGAAGTAAGGGAATATTTATTAATAGATAACTTATTTTCAAATCAAAAATGAAAATAAAAGGTATTTTTGAATATAATTTTTACCTAGAGACAAATTGTCCCTAGATAGAAATGTTATCAAATAAAATAGCATATTGAAAACAATCAAACATAATCATGAATAACATAAAATTATTTGAAAGTAAAAAAGTACGTTCTCAATGGAACGAGCAAGAAGAAGTTTGGTATTTCAGTATTGTAGATATTGTGGGTATTTTAACAGATCAGCCGACTACAGATAGGGCAAGAAATTACTGGAAAGTACTAAAAAACAGACTTATTAAGGAAGGAAATGAAACGGTTACAAATTGTAACCAGTTGAAATTAGAAGCAGAAGATGGTAAAATGCGGCTTACTGATGTAGGTAATGCAGAACAAGTTTTCCGCCTAATTCAATCCATTCCATCACCAAAGGCAGAACCATTTAAACAATGGTTGGCAAAGGTTGGATATGAACGCATGAAAGAAATAGCCGACCCGAGTCAAAGCATAGATAGGGCAAGGGAAAATTGGCAAAAGTTGGGGCGTTCTGAAAAATGGATTCAGCAAAGAATGACTGGCCAAGAAACCCGAAACAAATTAACAGATTATTGGAAAGAAAGTGGTGTTGAAAAAGCTGATGAATTTGCATTGCTCACCAATATTATTCATGAAGAATGGACAGGTTTAACAGTAAAAACTCATAAAGATTTAAAAGGTTTGAAGTCTCAAAACCTGCGTGACCACATGAGTGAAGCAGAATTAATTTTTACTGCTTTGGCTGAACTATCAACACGACAAATCGCGGAAACTGATGAAGCAAAAGGCTTACAAGAAAACGCAAAAGCAAGTAAAAAAGGTGGCAAAATTGCCAAAAATGCAAGAATACAATTAGAAGAACAAACAGGTAAAAATGTAGTTACTGGAGAGAATTTTTTACCGCCTACTATCAATAAAAAGAAATTGAAATAATAATTAATGAAAATTCGTTGGATTAAGACGTTGCATGCAACGTGTCTACTCCCCTATCATCACTCTTTGAACCAATTGTTTGCCGGTTTCGGTTTGAATTTTTACAAAATAAATTCCAGGTTTGATGTTCAATAAATCCAATTTGGTTTCGTTATTTGATTGATTCATTGTTTGGTTCAAAATGGTTGAACCCAAAATATTAATTAAACTAATTTGTGCATTTTCATTCACTAAATCAGTTTCAATCATCAAATAATTTTTAGCTGGATTAGGATAAATTTTTGCTTCAAAACTTTTGGTTAATAAATCATCATTGGTAGCCAAACTGATTTTACCAGAAATAGTACTTTTATAAAGTCTAAATCCTCCGCGTTGGTTGCCAATTATCACTTCAGGATTGGTATCATTGTCAATATTTGCAACGCTCACGCTGGTATAAACACCTTGCATGATACTATCAGTATTTGCAGTAGCATTATCTTTAAAAATACTTGCAAATCTGCGTGCTTTTATATTTGGATTTGAGGTAACATCGGTAAATAAAATAACACTTTTGCTATAACTTCCAATCAAGGCTTCAAAAATTCCATCGTTATCCAAATCAAAAATAAATGGCGTTGCGTTTCCATAAGAATCATCGCGAGAGCGAACATTTATTTTTCCTAAAGTATCAATAGTTGGCGTAACGCTAAAATTTGCTTGAGTAATGGTTCCAGTATTTTGAAAATAAGCTAAAGTTCCATTTCGTTTTCCTATTACTAAATCTAATTTGCCGTCTTTGTTCAAATCTATTAATTGCGGTGCAATTTCAGTTCCTGCATTGATGCTAAAATAATCACTGTCACGCTTGGCGAAGCTAATATTTGTAACTGTTGAGGTATTTTCAAAATAATTTAAATAGCCATTGAACCATCCAAAAATTAAGTCTTTTTTACCATCACCATTCAAGTCGCCAAAGGTGGGTGTAACATTGGTAAAAGGTAAGCGTGTATTTGCTTGAATATTTGCAAAATTGGTATCAACTAAGCTGTAAACAGGATTGGTTTTAGTGCCAATATTTTTGTAGAAATACAATAAATCTAAACTGTTTTTTGTACTTAAATAATTGCCTTGCGTAGCTACAATAATGTCTAAGTCATCATCATTATCTATATCTACAAAAACTGGTTTTGAGTTTCCTCCTAAATCAATCATTTCATCTTGCAAAAAGTTTTCTTTTACAAAACTAAAAACGGGTGCAACTGAATTAGTAATAGCCATGTTTTTATACAAACAAACATTGTTAGTATTTTTAGCCGCTACAGTTTCATTGGTGGTTATTATTAAATCGGTAATACCATCATTGTCAAAATCTTTAAAGTAAGGAGTTGGCCAAGCCATATCCAAAGGACGATAAGTATTTCTTGGAAAAATGGTATCTTCTACAATCATTGAATCACGATCAAGTTTGGTTAATTCTTTGCCATTTTTAGCATAAATAAGTGTGGGAATTGCTCCATCACCAAATATAAAATCTTTGTCTCCATCTCCATCCAAATCGTAAGTAGCAAATGAATTACTTACATGCTTTCCGCCCTTAAATAAATAACTAGCAGGCAATCCTAAATTAAATCCATGCGATACCACTTTATAATTAAAATGACCCCAATTATTAGCACTCCATCTGAATGAAAGGGAATCACAATTATTGTTACCATTTGGTTTAGTATTTTGAAAATAATTAAAATAATTAGACATAGAAGGTGATTGAACAATGTCTAATTTACCATCATTGTTAATGTCGTCAATTACACCAACATCGGTTGGAACAAACTCTATACAATCTTCGTTTCCATCATATTCGTGAACTAAACAATTTCCTTTTTGTTTAAAAGTAATATTACTTCCAACAGACATATTTTGAAAATACCTAATTCCATCTGATTTTACAAGTTCACCGGGAATGATAGCATATGCAGGACCAGAAGCCGTAAAAATATCTTCTTTTCCATCGCAGTTATAATCTAATAATTTTAGCCACTGAGATATTGGAGGGAAAATATTTTCATATTGCGGAGCATACACCCAAGCATTATTTTGCCATACATAAGTAAATATTTTATTGCCAATGGCATCAAAAATTACCAAATCATTTTGGTTATCGTTGTTCAAATCCATTTTATTGAACTGTGGTTTTTGAAACCCACTCACAAATGGATATTTTAAGGTATCACTACTATTTTGCTTTAAAAACTTAATATTATTTGATAAAGAAAAATATACATTTTGAGCTTCACAATGAAAGTTTATAAACATTAGTGAAGTAAAAGCAAATAGTAGTTTACGCATAATTTGTTGTTATTTGTTGTTCCAAAAATAGAAATTTAATTAAACAGTTTTTCATAATATTTTATTAAAATGAATATATCCGAATTACATGCGTTATTCTTAAAGCATCCAGTTATTTGCACAGACACCAGAAAAATATCATTAGGCAGTTTATTTTTTGCCTTAAAAGGCGATAAATACAATGCCAATTTATTTGCTAATGAAGCAATAAAAAATGGGGCTGCTTATGCAATTATAGATGAGAAAGAATTCCACTTAAACGAAAAAACTATTTTAGTAAATAATGTTTTAGAAACACTTCAACAGTTGGCAGCTTTTCATAGAGATTCTTTGAAAATACCAATAATAGCAATAGTTGGCAGCAATGGAAAAACCACCACCAAAGAATTAATTACTGCAGTTTTAAAGCAAAAGTATCATGTTATTGCAACGCCAGGAAACTTTAATAATCATATTGGCTTGCCACTTACCATGCTTCAAATTACAAACCAACATGAGTTAGCAATTATAGAAATGGGTGCAAATCATGTAGGAGAAAACGCGTTTTTATGTGAAATAGCAAAACCGAATTATGGCGTAATTACCAATAATGGAAAAGACCATTTGGAAGGATTTGGAAGTATGGAAGGTGTGGCTCAATCGAATTCTGAATTGTATTACTATTTACTAAAAAATAATGGAATTGCATTTGTAAATGCAAATGACGAATGGTTAATGAGAATGGCCAGACAATTGGAAAATAAAATTACTTATGCTGCTAATTTTGAGGGAAGAAATGGAGCAGCCCATACAGTTTGTTTTGCTAAAAATTTACAACCAACTATTAGCTTTCATATTGATAATAATAAAGAGAATATTACTGCCAATTTAAGTGGTGATTACAATTTTGACAATGTAACTGTTGCTGTAGCAATGGGTTTATATTTTAAACTGAAACCAAATGAAATCAGCAAAGGAATTGAAAGTTATTTTCCAACAAATAATCGTTCGGAAATTATAAAAAAGGAATTCAATACCATTTATATGGATGCTTATAACGCCAATCCAAGTAGCATGGAAGTAGCCTTAAAAAGCTTTTCGGCTATGCCATTTACCAATAAAACTGTAATACTTGGCGATATGTTTGAATTAGGAAAATATGCAGAAGAAGAACACCAAAATATGGTAGATTTATGTGTGAGTTTAAATTTAAAAACCGTTTTCTTATGTGGTGAAAACTTTATGAAAACAAAAAATAATTTTCATACTTTTAATACCACAAATGAGTGCAAAATATTTTTAAAAACTAATTCATTATCCGACACCAATGTGTTTATGAAAGGATCAAGAAGTATGCGTTTAGAAGATTTATTGGAAGTAATAAATTAATACGTTCTTTTTAACTTAAATTCTTTTAAAGGAGTAATTACCAAAGGAACTTTTTCAATTAATACGGAACTAGTATCAAGTCCAAATGCTTTTGCTTCCGACAAACTTAATTTATCTAAAGTAAAATACACATCCATAATCCATTGTTCAAATTCTGATAATTCATTTTCGGTTGACAAATGACGTTGTAAAACTACAAATTTAAAATCGCCTGTAATATTTTGTTCGCGCAATGAAGTATATCTACTAGTAACATCTACTTCTTTGTTTAAAACTAATTCTTCTACTACTCTTCTAAAGTAATAATTAATTTTTTGTTCAACCCTAAACCCTAATTTAAATTCTACTTTTACAATATCATTTGGCACAATATGATCCACTTTATACTCCATGGTATAAGGCTGATCGTCCACATGAATATGAACAAACCAATAAATATCAGCGCGTTTAGGTTGTTTTTGTAAAATAGAATACATCACTTTGGATTCAATTTCATTTTTTAAATCAGCACTTGTTAAATAAACTAAATGCGTTGCAAATTTTGAAACCGATTCATCTTTACTCAATTGCTCTAAAATAGGAATGTAGGTTTTTAGCTGTACAAATTCCGTTAATCGATTTTTGATTTTTCGGCCTTTATACCAAATTAACATGATAAAAATAAATATGCTACTAATTCCTAAACTTACCCAACCACCATGTGAAAATTTAACCAAATTAGCTGCTAAAAACGACCCCTCAATTCCAAGGTAAACCAATAATAATAATGCGACTAACCATTTGTTTACTTTCATGGTTCTTAAATAATTTACCAATAATAAAGTGGTCATTAGCATGGCAATGGTAATGGCTAAGCCATAGGCAGCTTCCATAGCTTTTGATTCTCTAAAATATAATACAACACCAATACAACCAACCCAAAGAATAATATTTGCACTTGGCACATATAATTGACCTTTCAATTCACTTGGATATTTTAATGCTACTTTTGGCCAAACGTTTAATCTGATTGCCTCCGATATGAGAGTAAATGAACCACTAATTAAAGCTTGACTTGCAGTAATGGCAGCCATTGTTGCAATAGCAATTCCAAAAGGTAAAAACTCAAGTGACATCAAATCATAAAAAGGATTAATTCCTGTTTGAGCCAAGGTTTGTCCTTCATGAGCTAATAAATTTGCACCTTGACCAAAATAACTTAAAAGCAAAGCAGATTTTACAAAAAACCAACTCACTCTAATATTATTTTTACCACAATGACCAAGATCGGAATACAAAGCTTCAGCCCCAGTTGTACACAAAAAAACAGCTCCTAAAATCCAAAATCCTTCATGATAATTAAACAACAAATTATAAGCATAATATGGGTTTAAACAATTTAAAACATCAATATGAGAACCAATTTTACTTACTCCTAAAATGGCAATCATTCCAAACCAAATAAACATAATTGGTCCAAACGATTTACCAACAATAGAAGTTCCAACTCTTTGAATCAAAAACAGAAAACTGATAATGGCAATTACAATTGGAACGGTAGGAATTTCGGAAAAATTAATGGTATCAGATTTTATTAAACGTAAACCTTCAATAGCTGAAGAAACTGAAATTGGAGGAGTAATAACACCATCGGCCAATAATGCACAGCCACCTATAATAGCAGGAAAAATTAAATATGGTTTACGTCTACGAACCAATGCATACAATGAAAAAATCCCTCCTTCACCATTATTATCAGCATTTAAAGTAATCAGTACATATTTTAAAGTTGTTTGAAGCGTTAAAGTCCAAACAATACAAGAAAGTCCACCATAAATTAAATCTTTTGTGATGACTTTTGTGTCAACAATTGCATTTAAAACATATAAAGGCGAAGTACCAATATCACCAAAAATAATACCCAATGTTACTAAAAGTCCTGCTAGCGATAGCTTATTATGAATGCTTTGATGCTCTCCCACGTATATTTTTTTTTGAAATAAGAGTGCAAATGTATCAGTTACTTTATATTCACCAAATTTTTTATGAAACATTTATTTATTTGCTTCTTAAATAATTAATTCAAATGCTTTGTGATTTTTAGTTAGATAATGTTATTTTGCCAACATATTCATTTAAAAATTTTGATTCAAACTATTATCAAAGGATACATAACAGGATTAATTCTTTCACTATCATTTGGTGCTGGTTTTTTTTCGTTGCTACATGCAAGCATAGAACAAGGTTATAAAAAAGGTTTACTAATTGCATTAGGAATGCTTTTAAGTGATTTGGTTTTTGTGGCACTATGTATTTTTGGCGCTAGCTTTGTAGAAAATCAATTAAAGGAATTAGATACTGAAATTCGATTAATTGGATTTGTGGCTTTAGTAATTTTAGGTGTTAGCACCTTTTTGAAAAAAGCCAATGACCCTGAAGCAGGTCAAATTGAGCCACGAGGGAATTTTATTTATATTATGAAAGGCATTATGCTTAATAGTATAAATCCTTTAAACTTACTATTTTGGTTAGGATTAGCAGCTTTTGTTAAAAGCAGTTTACCTACTTTATTTGAAGTAGTTATATTTTTTAGTGTAACATTAGGAGCTATGTTTTTTCACCAATTTGTTATCTGTTATTCCGCCAATAAAGTGAAACATTTGCTATCTGTAAAAAAACAACAATTACTCAATCACATTATTGGAATTGTGTTTGTAATTGTTGCATTTGTATTGGTTTGGCCATTGGTGCAAAAAATCATAGCTTAAAATAAAGTAACTATTTAATAACTACTTGAAAAACTTAGAAGACATAGCCTATGAACTAAGTTGAATGTGAATATACAATTAAAATAATCAATAATTTCTCCAAAGTTAATACGTTAAGAATAGAGTTTCCAAACTATGTTTTCTATGTAACTATGTGGTTCAAAAAAAAGAGCTAATTCATTACTATTTGTTTTGAAACTATTTTTTTAAATAGACTTTAATCAAACTATTTAACTTTGGTATATTGTTTTGTAAAATTTACTTTCGTAAAATATTTTTTAAATACCATGCAAAGAGATACCGTTATATTTGATTTAATTAATCAAGAAAAAAGCCGCCAAGAACACGGCATAGAGTTAATTGCTTCTGAGAACTTTACTAGTCCACAAGTAATGGAAGCCATGGGAAGTGTACTTACTAATAAATATGCTGAGGGCTTACCAGGTAAGCGTTATTATGGCGGTTGCGAAGTGGTAGATGTTGTTGAGAATTTAGCAATTGATCGTTTAAAGCAAATGTTTGGTGCTACTTGGGCCAATGTTCAACCACATTCGGGAGCACAAGCAAATGCAGCTGTTATGTTGGGTTGCTTAAATCCTGGTGATAAAATTTTAGGTTTTGACCTATCACATGGTGGGCATTTAACACATGGTTCTCCTGTAAACTTTTCAGGTAAATTATACTCGCCATCTTTTTATGGTGTAGAGCAAGAAACTGGTTTAATTGATTGGGATAAAGTAGAAGCAAAAGCGCATGCTGAAAAACCAAAAATGCTTATTTGTGGTGCTTCGGCTTATAGCCGCGATTGGGATTATGCCCGTTTGCGTGCCATTGCTGATAGTGTTGGAGCAGTTTTATTGGCCGATATTTCACATCCTGCTGGATTAATTGTTGGTAAATTATTAAACGATCCAATTCAACATTGTCATATTGTAACTTCAACTACACATAAAACTTTACGTGGCCCACGTGGTGGAATTATTATGATGGGTAACGATTTTGAAAATCCATTTGGACAAAAAAACTTAAAAGGTGAATTGAAAATGATGAGTGCGTTATTGGATGGAGCTGTTTTTCCTGGAACTCAAGGCGGACCGTTAGAACATGTGATTGCTGCTAAAGCAGTAGCTTTTGGCGAATGCTTAACTGATGATTATAAAGCCTATACTAAACAAGTAGCAGTGAATGCTCAAGCAATGGCAAATGCATTTGTAAGCCGTGGATATAAAATTATTTCAGGCGGAACCGATAATCATTTAATGTTAATTGATTTGCGCAGCAAGAACTTAACAGGAAAATTAGCCGAAGCGGCTTTAGGAAAAGCTGATATTACCATTAACAAAAACATGGTTCCTTTCGATGATAAATCGCCATTTGTAACAAGCGGAATGCGTGTTGGAACTGCTGCCATTACTACCCGTGGAATGGCTGAAGCCGATATGGAACAAATAGTAGATTACATTGATACTGCGTTAATGAACAACGAAAACGAAGCCATGCTTGCTGATATTAGAAAAAATATCAATGATTGGATGG
>CAISTO010000092.1 GCA_903888395.1 uncultured Bacteroidota bacterium
TCCGCTGTTAAATTTGAAGTTAGCAAATGTCCAAATGCCAAACCAAAAGGTGGATTTAATAAAACTAAAAGAAGTGAATTACCGAATGTAAAATAATGAACTTTTGAAGTATCATTCCAGAAACAAATAGTAGAAAGTAAAAAATCTGAAGTTGGAATGATTGACAAATTACTTAATTGCGCGGCATAATGATTGTTATTTAAAACTGTTTCATTTTGTTGGAATAAGGTATTGTCTTTTATAAAATTCAAATTATATTTTTTATGAGTTCCTGCACATTGTTCAATAATCTTGCCGACAAAATTTACAAGTAAAATAGTCAGTTTTATTAACCATTCAAACAACAAAAAAGACTGCCTCTTGTTTGAAACAGCCTTTTAATTACTTCATTACTATAATTTTAAAAATTAAATGCCAAACCCGTTTGCATAGTTCTAGTATCGGCAACTTTTGCAGTTTCAAACATTGGCACTAGGCCAAAATTAGTAAAAACACTTATATGATTATAACCAATTCTAAGGGTGGCATCTGCTCTAAATTTATTCACAAAAAAATCTGAGCTATAACGTTTTTCATATTCAACTCCATTATTAGTGTATTCAGTATAAATTGAATTGCCAATAGTATAATTTATAATTACACCTGTTGCCATATAAAAACAATTATCTTTTTTGTTGTAACTACTATTTAATTTAATTAATATAGGAATAGTTAAGTTAAATTGACTTAATCTACTAGTTGTTAACGTTGCATCAGTAGCTTTAAATTCAAGTACTTTTGTGCTTTCTCCGTTAATTAAAGTGTCTTTATTTTTAAAACCATAATGGTCAAAACTAAATCCAAATCCTGAGGTAAGTGCTAAATAACCTTTGATAATTGGCAAGTCAAAATCACCAAAATTGATTGCAAAACGCCACGAACTTCCTAAGTTAGTTGCTAAATATTTATTGGAAGGATCTAAAGTTGTATTCATATTCGGAGTAACAAATGTTCCAACACCAAATTCAAATCCACCAAATGCTTCGGTCATATCGTTACTATGTTTTTTCTTTCTTGGTTTTATTGAAATTACGCTTTTAACATTTCCAGCATCATCGTCAATTTCATCGCCATTTACTTTTTCAATTTTTGATGCACCACTTACGTTTTTATCTACATTTTTTGGATTGCCTGCAAATTCAATTTTTGAAACTCCACTTGCTTCAGCCTTTAAATTATTTTTTACAGTTGCAGCTATTTTAGAAGCACCATTTGCTTCAGCATCTAAATTTTCAATAGCCATTCCAATTGCATTCACTTTTGAAGCACCTGTAACTTCTATTTTCCCCTCAGTAGCCTTTCCGTCTAATGTTAATTTACTCGCTCCATTTATTTCAACTTTTAGTTTTTCAACATCTAAATTTAAATCAGATTTAGTAGCACCATCGGCATAAATTGAGAAACTTGAAGTTTTAAAAATACTATCATTTCCCATTTTAATTTTAGCGTTTCCTTCTAATTTTAATTCCTGTAAACTATTAGTATAAACAATAATATTTACTGGAATTGCATCATTATATTCAGCCAAATCGAAAGTAAGCGTGTTGTTATTTATAATAAATCCTTTGTTTAAATAAGTGGAAGAAAATTTCTTTAAATCAGTTTCATTGAAAGATAAATAATTGGAATCGCTTTTTATTAATTTGATTTCAAAGTTAGACGGTATTACCATTTTATTAAAATCAGGAATTGAAATTTTATTTTGAGCAATAGCCACCATGCTAAAAATTGCTATTGATAAGGCGAGTATTATTTTTTTCATGAATTTATTTATTTATTTTTTATGCTTAATACGCCAACTAAAGTATTTTGTTACATTTAAGCAAAATTTTTTTTTCAATTATTGATTATTAGCTATTTAAAAAATCTAAAAATATAAATAACAATCCATAAATAGCTTTGTGACTATTTATAGTTAAAATGTTGAAAACACACTTCTATAAATTACTAAATTGCAGCCGTGGATTATTTAAGTTTATTAAACCCTAGTCAGCGAGCTGCAGTTGAAAACACAAAAGGACCTGTGATGATTGTAGCTGGAGCCGGCTCTGGAAAAACGCGTGTATTAACCTATCGCATAGCGCATATATTAAAACAAGGAACCGATGCTTTCAATATTTTAGCTTTAACGTTTACCAATAAAGCCAGTAAAGAAATGCGCGAACGTATTTATTCAGTGGTTGGTTCAGAGGCAAGAAACCTTTTTATGGGAACTTTTCACAGTATTTTTGCTCGAATATTAAGAGTAGAAAGTGAACGAATTGGTTACCCCCGAAATTTTACTATTTACGATACTGATGATGCTAAAAGTTTAATAAAAACAATTGTAAAAGAATTGGGTTTAGACGAGAAATTATATAAACCAGCTGGTGTTTTAGGAAGAATTTCGGCTGCTAAAAATGCACTGGTAAATGCGCGAGAGTATGTTACCAATGAAGAAAACAATGCTTTTGATGAAAGTAGCGGAAGACCCCTATTCGGAAAAATTTTTCAAACCTATCAAGATCGTTGTTTTAAAGCTAGCGCAATGGATTTTGATGATTTATTATTAAAAACATTTGAGCTTTTTAGGTTTCATCCAG
Organism: uncultured Bacteroidota bacterium; assembly: GCA_903888395.1. Classification (GTDB taxonomy): domain Bacteria; phylum Bacteroidota; class Bacteroidia; order UKL13-3; family UKL13-3; genus JAAFJM01. The sequence goes on from CAISTO010000092.1 coordinate 2,622, forward strand.
ATGTATTGCATAAATACCAACATCAGTTTAAGTATATCATGGTTGATGAGTTTCAAGATACAAATCAGGCACAATATGCCATTATAAAAAAATTAGCAGCTGTTCACCAAAATATTGCCGTTGTGGGCGATGATGCACAAAGTATATATGCATTTAGAGGAGCAACTATTGCCAACATATTAGGTTTTCAACGTGATTTTAGTGATACACAAGTTTTTAAATTAGAACAAAATTACCGCAGTTCACAAACAATAGTAGAAGCCGCAGGAGGATTAATAAAACTGAATAAAGACCAAATTCCTAAAAAAGTTTTTACCACAAATGACATTGGCGAAAAAATAAAAGTTTTAAGAGCATTGACCGATAACGAAGAAGGCCGCATGGTAGCTAGTTCCATTTTTCAAGAAAAAATGAACACGCATATCATGAACAAAGATTTTGCTATTTTATATAGAACCAATGCGCAAAGTAGATCCTTAGAGGAAGCATTGCGTAAGCTGAATATTCCTTACAGAATTTATGGAGGATTGAGTTTTTATCATAGAAAAGAAATAAAAGATATTTTAGGCTATTTGCGTTTGGTATTAAATCCGAATGATGAAGAAGCATTGAAACGAATTATCAATTTCCCCGCTCGTGGAATTGGAAAAACAACTTTAGATAAATTAACTGTTGTTTCATCGGAACAAGGAATTAGTTTATTTGAAACATTAGAAAGAGCAAGAGAATTTGGATTTAAAGGAGCTGAAGTTTTAACTGATTTTGCCATGATGATTCGTAGTTTTCAAACCATGCTTCAAAAACCAGCTTACGATGTTGCCATGCATATATCAAAACAAACTGGATTACTAAAAGCATTATATGAAGATAAAACTGTAGAAGGAATTGCCAGGTATGAAAACATGGAACAACTTTTAAATGGTTTAAAAGAGTTCAGTGTGGATGATAGCGTAGATGATGATGGTGTTCAAAAATATGGTATTTTAGAAGAATACATGGCCGATATTGCTTTGCTTACAGATGCTGACAATGACAATCCTGCGGATAACGATAGAGTTACCATGATGACAATTCACGCATCGAAAGGATTGGAATTTAAACATGTATTTATAGTTGGGTTAGAAGAAAATTTATTCCCCTCACAAATGTCGTTAAACAGCAGACAGGAATTAGAAGAGGAACGCAGGTTGTTTTATGTAGCTATAACCAGGGCAATGAACAAATTAACGCTTTCATTTGCCACAAGTAGATTTAAATTTGGAACAATCAATAATGCGGAA
>CAISTO010000093.1 GCA_903888395.1 uncultured Bacteroidota bacterium
GTATTGCTGCTAATGAATTTGATTATAAAGACATGATTTCAAAAATGGGCAAACCTATTGATAAAAATGAATGGGGAATGTTACCTCAAACAGTGAATGCGTATTACAATCCAATCAACAATGAAATTGTATTTCCCGCTGCCATTTTACAAACTCCTTTCTTTGATGAAAATGCTGATGCTGCTTTAAATTATGGTGCAATTGGTGCTGTAATTGGTCATGAAATTACCCATGGTTTTGATGACCAAGGAAGTAAATACGATGCCAACGGAAACTTAAATAGTTGGTGGACTGAAAACGACAGAAAACAATTTGATGCACGCACAAATGTGTTGGTGGAACAATTCAATAAATTTAAAGTAGCCGATAGTTTATATGTAAATGGAAAGCTAACTTTAGGTGAAAACATTGCGGATATTGGTGGACTAAGCATTGCATTTGATGCATTCAAATTATACTTGAAACAAAATCCAAAAGAAAATGTAAGCAAAGATGGATTTACACCCGAACAACGCTTTTTTATTGGCTTTGCACAACTTTGGAAAAACAATGCAAGACCAGAGGCCATGCGCCAATTGGTGCTTACCGATACACATTCACCTGGTGAGTTTAGGGTAAAAGGACCTTTAAGTAATATGCCTAATTTTTATAACGCATTTGATGTAAAAGAAGGTGACGAAATGTTTATCAATAACGAAAACAGAGCTGATATTTGGTAATTTTATTGAATTAATAAATTTATAAAAAAGGAGAAGTATAAAAACTTCTCCTTTTTTGTTTCCCAATAATTAAGTTTTTATAAAGTAATTTTGATATACTTTTGTTTAATTAATATTTAAACCATGAAAAAATTATTTACCATTTTATTTGCATTGATATTTATTCAAAACAATCAAATCAATGCCAAACAAATCAATGCTTGCGATATGAGTTACCAATGCACTGATGTAAAAAATGTATATAAAGTAACGGTTAAAGTTTATCGAGATTGTACAGGCGAAAACCTTTGTAGTGGTTGTTCAAATGCCATACCTAACGGAAATACAAATGGATGTACATTATTAAATGCAGGATTTACAACCGCCATTGCAGGTACTGAAAATGAATTTAAAGGTGTAATTTATGGTAGTTTTAATTTATCATCTGTTACTTCCATTCCAAACGGATATGACGTGGTTCAATCACAAAATTGTAATAAACAAAACTCAATTTGCACCAATTGTAATACCAGAACTGCCGGAACTTATAGTCCAGGAATAGAAGTATATACCTTTGAAGGATTAGTTGATTTAAATGTTGTTCCAGTTGCATGCTGCAATGTTGCACTTTCTATCAGTATCAATGGAAGAAACACTTCACTTAGCACCATAATAGCTGAAAACTTTTATACTGAATGTATTATAAACAGATGCGTTTCAACTTGTAACTCTTCCCCTACTTTTAGTAATGATGCTTTTGCACAAGTATGCAGTGGCGTTGATTATATTTATCAAGCCTCTCCTAGTGATCCCGATGGCGATTCATTAAGTTACAAATTAGTTTCATGCATGAAAGATAGAGGCGTTCCTGTAACTTATGTTTTGCCTTATAATGGAAGTTACCCATTACCGTATTTTGGAGCACCTAATCCAAATGCTGCTTATCCAGCTGGATTACATTTAAATCCTACAAATGGTGAAATATCTTTCAGGCCTTTGGGAAGTTTTGTAGCAAACTTAGTTTTAGAAGTTACACAATGGCAATTGATAAATGGTATTTATACAAATGTTGGCGTAATAAATAGAGATATTCAATTTCAAACAGCCAATTGTTTGTACAACAAAATACCTTTACTTATAGCGTACAAAGATGGAATAAAACAACCTAGTTTAGCATTTTATGCGTTAGCTGGCAAACAATTTTGCATTGATATTGTAGCAAATGACCAAGAACTTTTAACCAATACTCCTCCAGTTTTAGCTGATACCACTGACTTAAAATGGAGCAATCCTGGTTCAACAGATACTACTATGTTAAACGCTACTTTTACTAGAAATTATATATTAGCAACCAGAGGAATAAATGGACCAAAAGCCGATAGTTTTAAATTCTGTTGGACACCTCCTTTTTCAGCAATAAGAAAACAACCACATTCATTTACCGTTACCGGAACTGATCGTTTTTGTCCTATTAAAGCTTATGCAATTAGAGGAGTAAATATTACTGTTGGACAATTCCCGTTATCAACTACTAACATAGAAAATGAAAGCTTCAGCTTGTATCCCAATCCTGCAAAAAATAGTATATTTATTAACTTGAAAAATGGATTCAATACTCCTTCAAACATTTCGATTACTGATGTTTTAGGAAAAGAAATATATCAATTGAATGCAGTAAATGCGAAATTGGAAATTGATATTAGTAAATTGATTAACGGAATTTACTTTGTAAAGTTGATAAATGAAAATGGAATATTTACTCAGAAGTTTATAAAAGAATAATTTTAGAATTTAGGGCAACCTAATCTTTTACCATTTGGATTTAAATTAACATACAAGGTTAAAGCACTGTATGTATAACCATTATTTAAATATTTTGATTTTGAGGCTAAATTACCAGTGATATAATTAGACGCACTGAGTGTAAAAGTGTTTTCAAGGTAAAGTGAAAAACTATTACTTAATCTTACCCCAATATTATAACCCAAAATACCACCCAATGCCATTTGAGCATTAGGTTTTATTAAACCTAATGAAGTAGGTTCAATTCCATTACCCACACTGCTAACAACCGTATATACTTCTGTAGCTGGATTGATTGAATATGTTCTTGATTTGAAGGAGATTAAACTTAAACCCAATACAAGGTTATGTGTAAAGTTAAATCTGTTATTATATAAGTCAGAATTCTGATTCAAACTTCTTTGATATAAAACTGCAAATTCATTTATTTTAGCATTTAATGCCTGATGATTACTTGTTTTAAATGACCACAATTCAGTATTTAAATACCTAATACCAATTTCGCTTTTATAATCAATTGCTTTGTGAAATTGTATATTTATTCCAAGGCTGACTTCACTTTTATTATAAGTATTGAATGATAATTTTTCATCAACTTGAGAACCACAATAGATACTTCCACCCAATCCAAGACCAATTCTCCATCCATCTGATACTTGAGATGTTGTAATTAGTGTTGAAAATATAAAAACAAAAAATAGTTGGACTTTATATAAGTTTATTATCACTTTTTTAATAATTTAAAAGCAATAATAAAAATAAAAAATGTAACAAACAACTTAATTTAAAAACTCAATTGCTTTTATTTGTATATTAAAATAGTATTTTAAATACTTTGAGCCGAAACTTCTTTGCTAATTTTCTTTACTAATCCTTGTAAAACATTTCCTGGCCCACATTCATAAAATGTAGTAGCACCATCATTTACCATTGCTTGAACCGACTGTGTCCATTTTACTGGTGCAGTTAATTGAGCAATTAAATTTTCTTTTATTTCATCAACGTTTGTTACTGCTTTAGCAACATAATTTTGATAAATAGGACAAATAGGTTCATTGAATTTGGTATTCAAAATGGCCTCTGCCAATTCCTTGCGAGCAGGTTCCATCAATGGAGAATGAAAAGCACCACCAACAGAAAGCACCAAAGCACGTTTTGCCCCAGCAGCTTTCATTAACTCACAAGCTTTATTTATTCCTTCTATCGTACCAGAAATAACTAATTGTCCTGGGCAATTATAATTAGCTGCTACAACAATTTCATCACTTATCGAGGCACAAACTTCTTCTACTATTTTATCTTCTAAACCTAAAACTGCTGCCATCGTTGATGGTTGAAGCATACATGCTTTTTGCATAGCCATAGCTCTGGCATAAACCAAACGCAAAGCATCATCAAAATTTAAAGTTTTATTGGCTACTAAAGCCGAAAATTCTCCTAAACTATGTCCCGCAACCATATCAGGTTTAAAACTTTCGCCAATACTTAATGCCTTAATTACAGAATGTAAAAAAACAGCAGGTTGAGTAATATTGGTTTGTTTTAAATCTTCATCTGTTCCATTAAACATTACATCAGTAATGCTAAATCCTAATATTTCATTTGCCCTTTCAAATAATATTTTTGATTCAGGATTAGATTCATATAAATCTTTTCCCATTCCAACAAACTGTGCACCTTGTCCTGGAAATATATATGCGTTTTTCATATTTTATCTATTTTAAAATTTATTCTCCGTAATATTCTACGTAGTTATTTTCAGTTTCAACCAATTTAATATAATGTAATGTTCCGTTCTGAATTTTACTGTCCAAAATATTCCAAATTTCAACAATAATATTTTCAATGGAAGGTAAAATCCCCTTCATGAATTCCACATCTTCATTCAAATTACGGTGATCAATTTTTTCAACAATTTCATTTTTAATCATTGTTTTTAATTGCTTCAAATCCATTACCATACCTGTTTCAGGATTGGCAATTCCTTTAATGGTTACAAATAATTCAAAATTATGTCCGTGGTAATATTTATTGGAGCATTTTCCAAAAAAATCTTCATTCTCTTGTTCTGTCCATTTGGGATTGTATAATTTATGAGCAGCATTAAAACGCTCTCTACGAGTAATATATACTATTTTTTGCTTGTCAGCCATTTAAACTTTTATTTAAAAACTTAGCAAATATAAGCTAAGAAATAATTGATAACAAATTTCAAAAAATATATGAAGGAATAGCATTTAATTTTTAAATGTCAAATAACTTTTCTATCCGCATTACTTATTTGAAAAATTGCTTAATACTTATTGCCAATTATCTATTGCTTATTGCAAGTTGCCTATTGCAAATTGTAATTTCACTAAGGAGCTAATCTCTCAATTTTCCATGAATTATTAGCTTGCAATTGATACAAAAAACGATCGTGTAATCTACTTGAACGACCTTGCCAAAATTCAAAACTAATGGGTTCTACAATAAATCCACCCCAATGAATTGGACGTAATAAAGGTTCTTCTTCAAATAATGCTTCCATTTTTTTCAAACTTGCTTCCAATATTGCTCTATTGGCAATTACTTTACTTTGGGGTGAGGCATGTGCACCTATTTTACTCCCAATTGGACGGCTATTAAAGTACTTATCAGATCTTTCTTCAGCTATTTTATATGCATTTCCAACTATGCGCACTTGTCGCTGTAATTCGGGCCAAAAAAACACCAGTGAAACTTTATTATTTTCCAATAATTCTTGTCCTTTATTACTTTCGTAATTGGTAAAAAATTCAAATCCTTTGGGCTCTATTCCTTTCAGTAAAACAATACGTGCAGCGGGATAACCATTGCTTCCAATTGAAGCTAAAGTCATGGCATTTGGTTCTAATATTTCTGCTTTAATGGCCTCATCAAACCATATTTCAAATTGTACAAAAGCATTTTGATTCAAATCTTTTTCATCAAAAGTTTTTAGTAAGTAATCAGTTCTTATGTCTGCAATATTCATCATTAATTCATTAGCATTTTTTGTTCGCCAAATTCTAAAATTTTATCTATAAATTCATAAGGCTTATAATTATTCAAAGCACATTGATGGAAGATAGCAGTAGCAGGAGTCATTCCTGGCAATGAGTTAATTTCAATGATTACCACTTCCACCCTGTTTTTATCAAATATTTTCACAAAAGCATCAATTCTACAATAGCCTTCTACATTTAAAACTTTGGCAGTTTTTTTCAAAACTTCCCTCACCTTTTCACTTATTTCATTTTGAATTTTTGGACTTTTACTAAACCTACTTGGTGTAATATTTTGTCCTTGTCCGGCCAAGAATTTTTCTTCTAATGAAAGTATTTCTCCTTCTGCCAATGTCTCACTAGGTTCAAACATTTCATAAGTTAACTTTCCTTTTTTGTATTGCGTAAGCAAACCTCCAGTAACTTCCAAAAAGTGTTTAGCTTCTCCTTTTTCTACAAATTTTTCAACCAAAAAATATTGTTTCATGGGGAATTCTTCCTTTGGTTTTAAGCCTAATCTTTGAGCTAATTTGGTTTCCATTACTTCCAAAGGTCTAAAAACTCCTTCAGCATAATTGATCAAATCATCGCGGGTTTTTATTTTCTTAACAGCGCTACTACATCCGTCATCAGCGGGTTTTGCAATTAACGGATAACCAATTTTCTCTACATTTTTTATAACTTCGTCAATGCTTTTTTTCCAATCTTTTTGTTGAACTAACATATGTTCTGCAATCAGAATTTTATGTTTTTTTAGCAATTCATTGGTATCATATTTATTGATAGTAATCTTACTACTTTCTACACCACTTCCGTTATATGGAATTTTTAGTTTATTTAAATAAGTTTGAACTGTTCCATCTTCTCCCGGGCGACCATGTAATGCAATAAAAACATGGTCTGCCATTTTTTTCAATTCTTTGTAATCAATTTTTCTTGGCGCAAATAATTGCTTTTCTGCATCACCATATTTATCAATAATTGGTTTGCATGCCGCAATAATTTTATCCATAATTGGCAAGCGTTTATAACCCGAAAGTTTTTCTTTGATGTCGTCAGCATTATCTTTCAACATCACATTTACTGGTAACAACCACAATTCGTGTGCGTTATCATTTCCCGTTACAAATACCGGAAACGGCTGATACTTGGTCGATGAAGCTAATTTTTCATAAATATTTCTTCCACTTTCTACCGAAATGTGTCGCTCGGTTGAATAACCTCCCATGAAAACTGCCACACGTTTTTTATCACTTTTCTTGCTTTTGTTTTGAGCAATTTTATGGTCTAAATATTCCAATAATTGCAAGTGATGAAAATGCACTTGTTGCGATTGTGCCCTTTCGGCCAATGAAGTACGAATTATATATGTTAAGAACTGTGAAGGATTCAACCCAATTTCGGCAGCTTGATGAAAAAAGAAACTAGAAGGCATCATTCCACTAGTAGTATTTGGATCATTCAAAAACAATTTTCCTTCGTTATTGATAAATCCATCAATTCGTGCATACACATGGAAATTGAAGAAAGTAAACAACTGTTCACAAGCCGTTCTTATTTCATCAATCTTTTTATCGGCTATA
>CAISTO010000094.1 GCA_903888395.1 uncultured Bacteroidota bacterium
CAGATAGTTGTGCAGAATTATTTAAATCAAAACCATGCATTAAAAGTGGCATTGCACATAAGCCAATTCCAAAGTTATTATTACTTTCTTTTTGTTTTAATTGTTGTGTTTCCTGATTGGTAACTGAATAAATATCATCTGCTGTAGTAGCTTTATTCTCAGTTCCTATATTTTGACCTATTCTTTGTAAAATGGGATCTAAATCATCCGGTGTAAAAGCTTTTAATTGGTCGAACCAAATTTTTTTACCTGTTTCAGTTTCAAATAAATTAACATTCACAATTACGTTTTCACCTAATCGGTTCAAAGAACCAATGATATAATACATGGCTTTTATTTCTCTTGCCTTTGCAATGATGGATGCATTTTGATTATTGTAATTAACAGAAGAATCGTTTGCATCTTGCATAATTACTTGGTATTTATTTGCACTTTCTATGTAGTTTTTTAGTAAACGAGTACTAGAATATTGAAAATCTTTTTTTAAATTTATGGTTTCAAGCAGCGGGAGATAAACTTTTGTTTGTGCATTGATATTAAAAAAACAAAGTATTGATAAGCTCAATAAAAGCGTGAATCTTAAAGTATTTTTACACATGATTTTTATATATTTAAAAAACGAATATAAAACTAATTTCTGTATTAAAATGTCATTTTATCTTTAATAGAACTGCTAATGGACAATAGAACAAAATTAAAAAATGGTTTAAATAATTAGGTTTGTAAATTTTTGTTTATAAATTTGTTTAACAAACAAACAAAAACATGAAACTAACTAGCTTAATTCTATTACTAACAATGATGGTTGTGTTTAACCAAGATTGTATTGCACAAACAGACACTTTAAATACTGTTAAAAACCGCACATCTAAAATATACCAAATTAAGACCACTAATGGTAAAATTTTAATTGGGACTATTCTTGAAGACAATGAAAATGGTATTTTACTTTTAACACTCGAAAAAAAAGATAAAATACGTATTCCTAAATACGATATTGAATCAATGGAAGAAATTGACCAAAGAAGAATTTTGAATGGTGACTTATTAAAAGGTGAAAGCATATTTGCTACAAGGTATGCTGTTACTACCAATGGTTTGCCAATGAAGAAGGGGGATGCTTATTTTCATAGCTTTTATTTTTTAATTTATGATGTGGAGTATGCCGTAAGTGAACATATTAGTATTGGGGCCATGACTACTTTTTTGGGTACACCTTTTTTATTCAATGTTAAATATGCCACGGAATTATCTAGTGATTTACATTTAGGTGCGGGAATTATAGCTGGTCCCTTATCGTTATTTCAACCTAGTTCAGGAAGCATTATTATACCTTATACTTCACTAACTTTTGGAAACAGGCGCAATAATTTATCATTTACCGCAGGTTATCCATCATTTGCTTCAGGCAACAATTCTGATGGACAATTATTGTTTTCTGTAGGCGCAATGGCCGGCATTTCTAAATCTTCATTTTTTGTATTTGATTCTTTTATATTTAATGCAGCAGATTTAAATGCATTCTTTTTAATGCCCGGAATAAGGGTTGAAAGTCCAAAAAATTCAAGTGCTTGGACCTTTCATATAGGTGCGGTAGGTGTAAATGATAAAATAGCTCCTATCCCTATACCAGTTATCACATATGCTCATGCATTTAATTAAATTTATTTAGAAATATATAACATACAAAAAGCCCAAGTATATAAACTTGGGCTTTTTTATTTACAGCTGAATCATATAAAATAATACCTCCACTCTTTTTGCTTTTTAAAATAAAAAAAGCCTAACATTACTGTTAAGCTTTTTAAAGTCGGGGTGGCAGGATTCGAACCTACGACCTCCACATCCCAAATGTGGCGCGATACCAGGCTACGCTACACCCCGTTTGCAAGTTTTTCAAAAGTGCTAAATTTTTGAACTAAGCATTGCTACTCGCCCTATAAAAAATTTGTGCGGTGAGAGAGAGATTCGAACTCTCGATACACTTTGACGCGTATGTCGGTTTAGCAAACCGGTGGTTTCAGCCGCTCACCCATCTCACCAATTGCTTTTTAAAAGGGAGTGCAAATGTAGCATTCTAGAGCAAACAACAAAACTTTTATTTCATTTTTATAAAATAATTTTTTAAATGTTTTTATATGATATACTTAACAAATAAAAAACGCTTTGAATATTAGTTAGTTATACTAACAATCGTGTAAAATTAATATTTAATGGTTTTTCAATAATAATATGCAGTAAAATTGTTCGTTAATTAGCAAAAAATAAACTTTAGTCATGGCAAAAGATAAAGTAATCAATTACAAATATCGCGACTTAAAAATATTTGGTAGTACTGAATGGTTAGCGAATAACGAAAAAAAATACAGGCAAGTTTACGACCTTTCTGAATGCACATTTATTTATTGTGAACTTTCGTTTTTTAATAAATTATTTGATGAAAAAGAATGGGACGTAAAAATAAGTTTAAAGTGTGTAAAGCTAGATGACAGTTCAGAAATTTGTACGCTTACTGCTGATAGAACTATAAAAAAAGACGAAAATATTGTATACATAAGAGAAGGATGGGGCGTAAAAAGTTCTGGTACTTTTTGGAAAAAAGGAAGTTACCGTTGGGAAGCATGGGTAGATGGGGTTTTTATAGCGGAAAAAGCCTTTTATATTTTAGACTTAGGCGTTGTTACAGAAACCGAAAACCCCTATTTTAATATAAAAACCAATAAACTTTATGAAGCAACTGAAACCAATATTCCAAAAGCAGAACGTAATTATTTAAGTGCTTTTGATACCAAAGAAACCAGGTATGTTTGGCTTGAAATGGTGGCGGAAAACTTAGTAAAAGGGGAAGAAAAATGGCCTTGTGAATTAATTTTTAATTTTAAAACCCGTTCGGGTCAATTAAAAGGCTCTGTTGAAAAACTATTTTTTGTAGATCCAATTGAACCAACGTTTGAATGTAGCATTGGTTGGGGAAATGATTTAAAAGGAACTTGGGGTTTAGATTATTATACCATTGAGGTAATTTTTATGGACCAATTGGTAGCTAGCATTTTGTTTGACGTAGGAAACGAATTTTTAGTGGAACAAAAAGTAAAGGAAATAAAAACTAAAACCAAACAAACTATCAAAGTAATTGAGGCTGAACCAAGCCCTGAAAATATTGAAAATATTATGCAGGAGCTTGATCATTTAATTGGGCTTGATTCAATAAAAAAGAAAATAAAAGAATACACCACTTATTTAAATTTTTTAAAAATAAGGAAAGAAAAAGGCTTTGATGATTCTGAAAAAATAAACTTACACGCTATATTTACAGGTAATCCAGGAACGGGAAAAACTACTGTTGCCAAAATGCTTGGCAAAATATATTTGCAACTTGGTTTGTTAAGTAAAGGACATGTAATAGAAGCCGATAGAAGTGATTTGGTAGCAGAATATATTGGCCAAAC
>CAISTO010000095.1 GCA_903888395.1 uncultured Bacteroidota bacterium
GGAAAAGCCCATTGCTTTTATGCAAGAGCAAGGATAGCAGATGACTTAGTAACATATAGTTCTTGGGTTTATTATCCATTTCAAGTTGAATTATTATATTGGAACGATACTAAATCCTATACTAATAAATTGGTTATTGGAACATGGGAAGATACAGACTTAAGTAGCACATATGATTTAGGAACTAATTGGCGAGATACAAGATATGGCAATTTAAGTGTAAATACCATGCCCTCAGCTGGTATCAGTAGCGATGGTAAAATATTTTGTACCTACAGTGCATTAACTGAATATGATGAAGGTGCAAGTAGTGAAAATTTCAGGGACGTACACATAACATACTCTACAGATGGTGGAAATAATTGGAGCTACCCAAGAAATATAACAAGTCATTTAGGTTATAATATTGAACAAGCTTTTCCATCCATTGCACGCACGGTGAATAATAAAATTCATTTAACATTTACCGAAAGTTATGTTGCTGGTCCTAATACTGCGGGTAAATGGGATGTTAAATATTTGGCCATAGACACATCAGTAATAATTCAAAATCAAAATTTTACTGCTGGACAATTTTCAAGTTATTCTATTGTAGATACTGTTTTATGTAAAGGTAAACCATTGAATTATTTTTTAAATAATGCTGAATTATGGGTAGATACAACATTAGTTAGTTCCGCACTAAACATACAAAGATGGTTCAGCATTCCTTTTGATTCTTCTAAAACCATTTCTATAAAAAATGCTTCTGGTGTAATTTTTAAAACCATAAATATCATTGTAAATGACTCTCTTAATTTACAAAAAAATACCCTTTCAAATACATTAAATGTTTGCGGACTTTCTACAAAATTTGCTATTGGTGGAATTACTAATTATACCGGTGGAAAAATATATAAATGGTACCGAAATGATACTTTACTTGTAAATACCAATGCCATTGATTCATTTGTAATTGCAGGTAATTACAAATTGAAAGCTGCTAATTATACTGGTTGCAGAAGCGAGTTGACATTTAACGTTAATAAATTGAATAGTACTTTCAATCCTGATTTTTCAGTAAATAAACAAATAGATTCAGTACCTCCATTTGATTTTATATTTTCAAATAATACCACACCATTAGCCGATTATAATTTTACATGGAAATGGGGCAATGGTGATAGCACCATTTCTAATAATGTAATTCAGTTTTATACTTATTCAGCAAATGGACAATATAATGTTAAACTAACTGCTCAAAATAAAATAACAGGCTGTAAAGATTCTATCATTAAAAATAGTTTTATAATTTGCTCGGGTTTAAACCCATTAAGCTTGTCTACTTTATTAACAAATCCAATTTGTAATAATGGAAATACTGGATCCATTGGCGTTACAGCCTTTGGAGGATTTTCTCCATATCAATATAAATTAAATGCAGGTAGCTATCAAACAAGCAATTCGTTTACCAACTTAAGTGCGGGCACTTATACAGTTTATGTAAAAGATGCTAATAATACCATCGTTTCAAAAATTGATACCTTAATTAATCCTGCAGCCAATAGCATTGGAACCATTACTGGATTAAGTGCTGTGGCAACCAATAGCACACAAACATACAGCATAACACCTCAAAGTGGAGCAACCTATGCTTGGAATATTATTAACGGAACACTATTAAGTGGCAATGGAACCAATAGCATTCAAGTGCAGTGGGCAAGTTTGGCCGGTGTTGGAAAAGTAATGATAACATTGACTAAAAATGCATGTACAGTTACTGATTCTTTAAATATTGTGATAAATGTACAAGCATTAGACTTGAACACATCCTTAACAAATCCAAGTTGTTATGGTAGTAATACAGGATCCATTAGCGTTACCGCCATTGGTGGAGTATCTCCTTACCAATATAAATTAAATGCTGGCAGCTATCAAAGCACTAATTCATTTACTAATTTAGGAGCTGGTAATTATACAGTTTATGTAAAAGATGCTAATAATACCATCGTTTCAAAAATTGATACCTTAATTAATCCTGCAGCCAATAGCATTGGAACTATAAGTGGTTTAAGTGCTGTGGCAACTAATAGCATTCAACAATACAGCATAACACCTCAAAGTGGAGCTACTTATGCTTGGAATATTATTAACGGAGCACTATTAAGTGGCAATGGAACAAATAGCATTCAGGTACAGTGGGCAGCGTTGGCCGGTGTAGGAAAAGTATTGATATCATTGACTAAAAATGCTTGTACGGTTACTGATTCATTAAATATTTTGATTGGGAACCCACCATTAACAATGGCTACCATTGTGGTAAATCCACCTTGTAGCGGAACCAATAATGGTTCTATAACAATCAATGCTAATGGAGGAAATCCTCCTTATCTATTCAAATTAAACAATGGGAGTTATCAAACTGGTTCTGCATTTTCTAATTTAGGAGCTGGTGTTTATACCATTTCAGTAAAAGATGCTTTAAATAATACCGTTTCTAAAACCGATACGATAAATTTCCAAATTACACTTAATAATCCAAGTATATCGGGAAGTAATGGTGTGCCAGTTAGCAGTACACAAAATTATAACATAGCCTCACAAAATGGAGTTATTTATACCTGGAATATTATAAACGGAACATTATTAAGTGGTAATGGTACCAATAGCATTCAGGTGCAGTGGGCTGCAATTGCAGGAATGGGAAAAGTAATAGCGAATATTGCTAAAAACAGTTGTTCAGCAGCCGATAC
>CAISTO010000096.1 GCA_903888395.1 uncultured Bacteroidota bacterium
TTCAAATAAAATTCGTTCATGCGCTGCCTGCTGACTAATTAACAACATGCCACTTTTTATTTGCGTAGCAATATAAGTTTGTTGAATTTGTAAAAACTGCTGACTGTTTTGTTTGTTGTTTTCAATGAGCGTTTGTTGTGCCTTTTGCTCCATTGAATTCTGTGCTTCTATTGACGATTCCGGTGCGGCTATTTTAAATAAATCTTCCCAATTAGTAGTTTGTTGTTTTTTAAAATTTCGGGAGTTTGCATATTCATTTTTAAACAAATCGTTTTTGCCATCACTAGCCTTTCCAATGGTTTGCGAGTTGTTACTTTGAATATTATTAAAATGAGTAGTTTGGTTATTATATAAATCTCGTTGCAAAAAACGATTATCTTCATGGCTGTTATCCAATGCAGGTGTTTCAAAATTTTCACCTAAAACTTTACGTGTTACAGCTCTCAAAATTTGATAAATATTTCGCTCATCTTCAAACTTTATTTCTGTTTTAGTTGGATGAATATTTACATCTATTTTTGATGGATCTATTTCAATATTGATACAATAAAATGGGTATTGATCTTTGGCTATGATGTTTTCAAATCCGCTAACAATGGCATGATTCAAATATGCATCTTTTATAAAACGATTGTTTACAAAAATAAATTGCTCGCCCCTTGTTTTCTTTGCTATTTGTGGCTTTCCAATGAATCCACTTGCGTTAATGATGGTGGTTTGTTCTTCGAACAATAACAAATTTTCAGGTTTTTTATCGTCAAATAAATCGCAGATTCTAAAAGCTAAATCAGCTGGTTTTAATTGATGTAACAAATCA
Source organism: uncultured Bacteroidota bacterium (assembly GCA_903888395.1). Classification (GTDB taxonomy): domain Bacteria; phylum Bacteroidota; class Bacteroidia; order UKL13-3; family UKL13-3; genus JAAFJM01. Next base: position 818 of record CAISTO010000096.1, read on the forward strand.
TCGTTATGAAAAAGTTCAAAGCCAATGCTTGGATTTGCCAAAGCAGCTCTGGTAAATTCATCAATGATATGGCGTAACTCCACAGGATTTGACTTTAAAAAATTTCTGCGTGCAGGAATATTAAAAAACAAATTTTTAACGGTAATGCTTGTTCCTGTTGGGCAAGCCGTTGCTTCTTGCGTAATGGTATTGCTGCCTTCTATTACTATAAAAGTGCCAACTGTATCTTCATCTCTTTTGGTTTTAAGTTCCACTTTTGCCACAGAAGCAATGGAGGCTAAAGCTTCGCCACGAAAACCCATTGTTTTTATTTTAAAAACATCGGCAATGCTGGTAATTTTTGAAGTAGCATGACGTTCCCAACACATACGTGCATCAGTTTCACTCATACCTTTGCCGTTATCTATTACTTGAACCAATGCTTTTCCAGCATCTTTTACTATTAGTTTTATATGTGTGGCACCCGCATCAATGCTATTATCTAAAAGCTCTTTAACGATACTTGATGGCCGCTGAATTACCTCGCCCGCTGCTATTTGATTAGCTACATGTTCTGGTAAAAGCTTTATAATGTCTGACATAATTTTGAAATACAAAAAACCGATAATTTTAGCAGATTATGAAATTTACTTGACGAATGTTTAAAAGTAGTTTTAAATGTTTTTATTTGTGTAGCTGATACTATCCATAAAACATGCCAAATACATACACTCAACTCTATATTCAAATTGTTTTTCCGGTTAAAGGAAGACAAAATTTACTTTCAAAATTAATAAGGGAAAGGGTGTTTAAATATATGTCTGGTATTGTTGAAGAATTGGAACACAAATCAATCATTGTAAATGGACACTCAGACCATGTGCATTTATTTGTTGGATTAAATCCAAAACAATCAATTTCTGATTTGGTGAAAGCTGTTAAGTCAAGCTCATCTAAATTTATTAATGAAAATAAAATGATTGAGAGTAAATTTGAATGGCAGCAAGGTTTTGGTGCATTTAGTTATTCAAAATCACAAATTGAAAATGTATATAAATATATTCTGAACCAAGAAGAACATCATAAAAAAAGGAGTTTTAAAGAAGAGTATTTGGAGTTTTTGGAGAAATTTGAAATTGAGTATGATGAAAGATTTTTGTGGGAGTGGATAGAGTGATACAATAGTGTCGTCTCTACGAGACTGCTTTTGTAGGAGATTTTCGCTCTTTACTTTTTTTACAATAGTTGCGTCTCTACGAGACTGATTTTGTGGGAAATTGGCTCTGTTTTTTAGCTTCGTGATACAATAGTTGCGTCTCTACGAGACTGCTTTTGTGGGAGATTTTCGCTCTTTACTTTTTTTACAATAGTTACGTCTCCACGAGACTGCTTTTGTGGGAGGATTGGCTCTGTTTTTAGCTTCGTTTTACAATAGTTGCGTCTCTACGAGACTGCTTTTGTAGGAGGTTTTCGCTCTTTACTTTTTTTACAATAGTGTCGTCTCTACGAGACTGCTTTTGTGGGAGATTTATTCTGTTTAGCTTCTTTTTACAATAGTTGCGTCTCTACGAGACTGATTTTGTGGGAAATTGGCTTTGTTTTTTAGCTTCGTGTTACAATAGTGTCGTCTCTACGAGACTGCTTTTGTGGGAAATTGGCTCTGTTTTTTTTACTGTTTTAGATAATTTGTGTCTCAATGAAATTACAATATTGTATATAAATAATTGTAGCAAACAAAAACCTCGTAGAGGTGACACTATTGTATCATAAACAAGCAAGCCAAAACCAAGTCTCGTAGAGACGACACAACTCCAAAAAAGTTTTCTAAAGCCATTTCAAAAATAAACCTTGTATTGGCCAACATTCAAATTATATTTGCTTCGCATTTGGTTTTTAAATGGAGTTATATCCGTTTCAAAAATTAAAAGGGAATCAGGTGAAAAACCTGGACAGTACCCGCTGCTGTGAGCATCTTATTTTAGCCTAAAAACTAAAATCGTTTTTTGTTTCTATTCTTGTCACTGTTCCGCCAATCGGAACGGGAAGACCAAACAAAAATGATGCGAGTCAGAAGACCTGCCAATAGCAAAACAGATTGTAGCTTTCGGGAAAAAAAGCTTGCAGTGATTTCGAAACCACAAAACTTTTAAAAGTTTTATTTATCGGTATCATTACTTTAACGCTGGTTGAATTGTATTAAGCAATTTCAAATTGTCGTTAGCTACAACAATATTTATTTGAATAAAATGAAAAAATATAGTTGTGCTTTGGTAATGAACTTGATTGCGGTTTTGGCTTTAGGCCAAAATAAGCAAGCTGATTCTGCACTTAAACTACAACCTGTTTTTATTAAAAGTTTACGTTTAAATAATTTAAATAATGCCAGTGTAATTCAAAGCATTTCAGCGCCAGAATTATTAAGCCGACAAGGAAACTCCATGGCAGAAGTGCTGCAAGAAAACACCCCTGTTTTTATTCGTAATTATGGTTCGGGTGGTTTGGCTACAGCTAGTTTTAGGGGAAGCAATGCTTATCATACACCAGTAATTTGGAACGGAATAAATATTCAAAATCCAATGAATGGGCAAATAGATTTTAGCTCCATTCCAGTTTTTTTTAGTGATGAAGTTTCGTTGCAATATGGAGGAAATGGAGGCGTTTGGGGAAGTGGTGCCATGGCCGGTTTGCTGTTTATAAATAGCGCTATTGCTTCGCAACAAAAACCTAAAGTAGAATTATTAGCTAGTGCTTTTGATTATGGGGTGTTTCAAAATGCCATCAAAATAAGTTTTAATCATAAGCGATTATTTTCAAGCACCAAATTTTATAATAATTTAGGTAATAATAATTTTGAATATGAATATAAAAACAATACCTATTTCCAAAAAAATGCCAGTTTAAACACGAACGGATTTCAACAAGTTTTATCGTTTCAAAAAAATGCCAAAACTTTATTTACAGGTTTGGTATGGTATGGTGAAAATGAAAGGCAAATTGCCCCAAATTTATCGGCATTACTTAATAATGCTATTCAAAAAGACAAAAACTTGAGAGCTGCCATTACTTGGAATAACAAGACTTTAAGAGGAAATAATGAAATAAAAATTTCTTATTTTTATGATGAGCTTTTTTATGAAAGCAACGACATTCCAAAATCGTTTAGTAAAAGCTATACTTATAATTTATCGGCTGAAAAAAACATTCATTTCAATGAAAATAATAGCATTCATATTGGTGTAATTGATTGGTTGGCTTTTGCCAATGTAGATGGTTATGAAAAAGCAGTGAGTCAGAACCGCTTTTCAGGATTTGTTTATTATAAATATCAAAACAAAAAGCACCAGTTTTTACAGCAATTTGGATTAAGAAAAGAATTGGTAAACGAACGTTTTATTCCAATAATGCCAAGCTATTTTTTACAAAAAACCTTGTTTAAAAATGTGCTATTGAAAGCAAACGTGGCACGAACTTATCGCTTACCAACTTTTAACGATTTGTATTGGAAAAACGGTGGCAATATATACTTACAATCGGAACAAGGTTGGAGCAGTGATTGTGCTTTGAACTTCAATCAAAAAAAGGAGCAATTTTTATTTGATTTTACCTTCTCCATGTTTTACCGAAACACCGAAAATTATATTCAATGGATTCCTATCAATGTAGCTGTTTTTTCACCAATAAATATTGGAAATGTAAGTGCTAAGGGAATTGAAATCATTGCAAAAAGCAACTACCAATTTTCAAAAAATGCTAATTTTCAAATCAATTATTTAGGCAGCTTTTTAACTGCTATTGATAATCAAAACAACTTGCCATTAATATTTACGCCTCGTATCAAACACGTCATCAATTTGTATTATAATTATAGCAGTTTTACCCTAAAATACAACCATATTTATACCGGAGTTAGCTTTACCAAATCGGATTTAAGCGAGTGGAACAATGATTTTGAAATTGGAAATTTAGTGGTTTCAAAAAGCTTTGAGTTTAACAAGCAAAACAATCTTTCGCTCCAATTTGGCATCAATAATATTTGGAACAAAAATTACTTAATAATGCCCGACAGGCCAATGCCTTTAAGGAATTTTCAATTAACCATACAATATTCAATTACTAAAAAATAAACTATAATTATGAAAAATAAATTTTACAAAAGTGCTTTGGCAATAGGAATTGCAGCATTACTTAGCACAAATTTAAGTGCTCAAACTTCCAATTTTGAAGACATTACGCTGCAAGGTGCTAACGATTTTAAAATTCCTTCCAATGGAAATTTTGATTCCAAATTTAGCAGTGGTTCTTGCGATTTTAAAAACAATTACGACATCAGTTATGGTGGATTTTGGACCAGTGGTTGGGCATATTCAAAAACCAATGATACCATAACAGGCGATTATTCAAATTTATATGCAAGTTATGCCAACAAAGGTGTTGGAAATAGCAATAATTACGCGGTTTCACAGAACGAAACGTTTATACATTTAAAGCAAAATAGTATTCAAGGATTATACATTTCAAATACTACTTATGCTGCTTTAAGCATGAAAAAAGGTGATGCTTTTGCAAAAAAATTTGGTGGAAATTCTGGTAATGATTCCGATTGGTTTAAAATTACTATCAATGCCTATCAAAATGGAAACATGAAGACAGAAAAAGTAGATTTTTATTTGGCTGATTTCAGATTTTCAAATAACGCACAAGATTATATTATTAAAGATTGGACTTATGTAAATTTACAATCTTTGGGCAGTTTAGATAGTTTAAAATTTACCCTTAGCAGCAGTGATACCAGCCAATTCGGAATGAATACCCCTGCTTTTTTCTGTATAGATCATATCATTACAAATGCTGATACTGCTACATTTGAAAACTTAACCTTGCCATACGGACAAACTTATTGGAACCGAGGAAGTAAAGTATTTACAGAAGAGTATAAAAGCGGGCAAGCATTTTTCCCAAGCTCTTATTCTGTTTCTCCATCGTATAATTATTGGAACAAAGGTTTTGCTATTTCCAATAGCAATGATTCTACAACGCAAGGTTTTACAAATTTATACAGTTCTGCTAACGGAAGAGGTTATAATAAATCAACTAATTATGCTGTAAGTAATGGAAATAATACATTGATTACAGCACAGGGTAAAGGTATTGCGGATGCTGGCATTATTGCAAAAGGTATTTGGATAAATAATGCAGCCTATCCCTATTTTAGCATGTTAAATGGCGATGGTTTTGCGAAAAAATTTGGTGGAAAATCTGGTGATGAAGCTGACTATTTTAGAGTTATTATTCGTGGTTATTTACGAAATATTAAAACAAGCGATAGTGTTATTTTTTACTTAGCTGATTACAGAAATGCTGATAACAGCAAAGATTATATATTAAAAGATTGGACTTATGCTGACTTGTCAAAATTTAGTTATGTAGATAGTATTTCATTTAAATTAGAATCAACAGATGTTGGACAATTTGGAATGAATACACCGGCTTTTTTCTGTATTGATAATTTTGAATATGATGTAAAAACTAGTATAAATGAAGTTGCAAATCAAAACATATTTTCTATTTATCCAAATCCAAGTTCAAGTACCATCAACATTGATTATAACGAGCATTTTTCAACAATTAGAATAATTGATATTCAAGGTAAAGTGGTATTGCAAAGCAAGCAAAAAACCATAGATATAAACAGCTTAGAAAATGGAATTTATGTTATTCAAATTGAAACTGAAAATGGCGTTGTAAATAGTAAGTTTGTGAAACAATAAGTTAGTTGTTAGTTGTTAGTTGATAGTTGATAGGATATAGTCTTGTCCTCGGTTGGTGTCCTCACCAATCGAATTCCAAGTGGTTGGTGAGGACACCAACCAAGGACAATAAATAAAACCCTAAAGTCAGTTCGAGCGAAGTCGAGAACTGACAAAATATAAAATGAATAATTGTTTGTGAAACAAATACTATATAAATACATAAGTTACAAAGTTTATAGGCTATGTTTTCTCTGTATCTATGTGGTTTAAAATAAAAAAAA
>CAISTO010000097.1 GCA_903888395.1 uncultured Bacteroidota bacterium
CCTTTTGAATTAAAATGTTTGTTAACTATCCAATATTCTTTCAATAAATCATTTTTTTTATAGTAGTTACTAAATGAAGTGAACAATGAAGTAACATATAGTTTATGACTTAATTGTTGTATAAATTCAATTGGCTGAGAATTACCTTTAATCAATTCGGTGGGAAGTGGATGTATTATTAAATGATATTCTATATGATTACTCAAACAAAATTTTGCTGTTTGTTCTACTTGACTTACAATTAAAGAAATTGCAGCCTTCTCATTTAACAATAAATTATTCTCACTTATTAGGTTTTCATTGTATTTATAAAAAACGTTCATAAAAGCTCTAAAAACATGCGAAAAGCAATAAAAAAATTCCCAATTGGGCCCAACTTTACCTGAAACTCTGCCATCTGAATTGAATCTTTCAATACCACCTCTCCAAATTACATCATTTATATCGGTAGAATTAATACACTCAATTACAATTTTTGGTTTTAAAATCATTAATTTATTTGTAAGTATTTTATGATTATAAAATACATCACTACCACAAGCTCCCGCATTATATATTTTATATTTTAAGCTATCTTTTAAGTTTAATTTTCTTTCAAATAATCTTACCCAAGAGCTATCATATGGCGCTCCGTCACCCTCGGTAAAAGAATCGCCCAAACAAACAACTTTTATTGAGAAAGTATCATTTATAAAATTATCAATTGCTTTTTCTCTGTTACCAAATTCATTGTATTGGTTAAAATATTGCCATTCTTTTTCTTTTTTAATTCTTGAAGAATTTGGCTTATTGGTATAATACCAAGTAGGTTTTTTGACTTTATATTTAAATGAGTATATGCCTGTTTTGTTTTCCGACCTAGTATTGTATTTTCCGGAGACCCTTAAAAATATTTCAAACGAAACAAGAAAAATAAGGATTGAAATAAAAAATTTAATTAAAAACAGTTTCATACATTTCTTGCTTTTTACATTTTATCATTTTTCCTTCATAATAAAAATACATCCTGTTTAATTTTACTTTTTTATTATGTTTCAATTTTGAATTATTAATTTTTATAATATTCAACATTTGATGACCAACTTCATGCAATACAGAATCACTTTCCATACCATGCCCATATTTAAATTTATTTTTTTCGCATACAGTTGCATACATGTGGCCCAAATTAGAAGTTATAGCATTCAATTCTGAAGACTTAATTATTTTATTTTTATCATCTGTAAAAAAAAACACATAAGAATAATCAGGAAAAGAACCATACATAGTAAGCATAGAAAACGGATGAGCTTCCCCAAAAACAAAGACCCCAATTATATAAATGAACACAACAATAAATGCGGTAAATTTGTGTATTATTTTCTTCATAAATTTTTATTTTCAATCCATTGCCAAATATTCCATTCTTGATTACCCCAATGATGGTAAACATGCATAAATGATGGTTTATAATTAGTTTTAAAACCATCGTCAGTTATTAATCCTTCATTACTATTTAACATCAATCCATTATTAAAATAATCGGCTATAAAATTCCACTTTTTAGAAAGTGTAGGATGCTTATTTAAACCAAACTCCCAAGCCGTTGCAATCAAAGTTCCTTGGTCACGTGTTTTCCAATTGGGAAGTGTAAATATATGCATAGTTTTTTGATGCCAAGCATTTAAAAACGCATCACTTTCATGATTAAATAAAAACACACCTCCGTTCCAATGTTGCCAATTTTTATCTTTTATATTAATTCTGAAAGTATCTGATATATTAAATAACAAATGATCACACTCATCATACCAAATATCATTTCCATTTTTATCATACCATTTTTGATTCCATTTATTATAAACAATCCCATCAGGTTTTTCTTGATTATTTTTAAAATTCACTTCATACATTACGATATCTCCTGAATTTATGTGCCAAGTTCTTGTTTTTCTGTTGAAGTAAAATTCTTTGTTCAAATTAAATATTGGATAGCTTGTTACAAATTTAACTGCCGTCACTATTTTTTTAAAAAACGTTGTATTTAAATTGTCAAACAAAAACTGTAATTCAACTGCTTTTTTAATTAAAAACGAATCTTTTATAGTTTTTAGATCCAGGCTTTCCATGTAATCATAATAAGCTTTTCTATTTTTTTTCCATTCTTCAGAACAGTTACAATTGACAGCATAAGCGCTAAATTTTCTTAATTTACAATGGTCTGGAGCAAATGTGATTGGAGCAATATATTCGTTAAAAATAAGGTCACAATCTTCCGAAACAGCTATCACATCGGTATCTAAATAACAATAATTATTGCCTTTAGGTAAAAATTTATTTAAGCCTGTTTTTAAATATATGCTAGCTTGATGGTGATTGTATTTTTCATCCACTTTTACGTCAATAATATGATCATGATTGATAGCAATTTCATTTCTAGCAGAGTCAGTAACTACAACGATTTCATTTTTTGAAAAATGCTTCAAATATTTTAACGAAAAATGCAAGGTTTCAATGTGTTCAGCAGCTCCACAAACTACAAAAACAAAAATATTTTTATTCATATTTATTATTTTTAAACCAAGTTACCATTTCATTGATTCCATCTTCAATTTTACATGAAGGTTTATACTGAACATACTGTTCTAGTTGATTGGTGTTGCTAAATGTTGCTGTTAATTCATTAGTGGGCAAATTAGTAAAATTAATGATTGGCTTCTTCCCTATTGCATCTGCTATTAGATTCGCATATTTTAAAACTGAAATGGGTGATCCTAAACCAATATTAAATATTTTATGGGTGCCAATGGGTTCAAATTGAATTTTTTTAATTAATAATTCAATGGATTTTACAATATCGCTTACATGGGTAAAATCTCTAAAAACATTTCCATTATTATAAATATTGATGGGTAATCCTTTATCAATATTTTTCATGAATTTATAGGCTGCCATATCTGGCCTAGTCCATGAACCATAAACCGTAAAAAACCTCAAACCGATAGCTGTTAAACCAAACTGAGCGCAATAATTTTCAATCATTATTTCACTCATTTTTTTGGAAGTTCCATAAAATGAAAGCTGTGATTGAGTATCACTTTCTTCGCTCATTAATTGTTGATTTGGACTATAAACAGATGAGCTACTAGCATAAATAATATGTTTCACCCCATTTTTTCTGCATTGTTCCAATACATTAAAAGTTCCATGTAAATTAGTTTCAAAGTATTTGGCTGGATTAATTAATGAACCAGCAATACCCGTTTCAGCTGCCAAATGAATTAAAACATCTGGTTGAGCATTTAAGTTATTTAAAAAATTACTAGAAATATCTCCTTGTTTTAGGTTTTTTAAGTTTTTGCTTCGAAAAATAGCTGCTTTATTATTGGGAGATAATAAGTCAATGGCATTCACATCAAACCTCTCTTCCAATTGCTTTTGCAACTGAAAACCTATAAAACCCGCTCCTCCTGTAATGAATATTAATGACATGTTTTTAATTTGTGCAATGTAATTGAGTTAAATGAATTAATCAACCCAATGACTGAACCATTTTTCCATAATTAATATTTTCCAAAGTTTCCAATTGTATTCTTGCTTGAGTAAATTATCCAAATAGGATTGATTGATGATATGATGTTTTACCAAATTACTGTTGGCTAATTCTTTTTGGTAGTATGCTATATTCATATAGTAACTATCAGGACCTACAAAACCTTGTTTTTTTCTATTCAAAATACTGCTGGGCAAATACTTTTTTATGTTTTCAAACAATAAATATTTTGTTTGATCTTTTTTAAAATATTGACTTTCTTTCAATGAAAATATTTTTTCAAACAATACATGATCTAAAAAAGGCACCCGAACTTCCAAAGAATTTGCCATGCTCGCTCTATCAATTTTAGTTAAAACCAATTCGCCCATGAAACACTTCATGTCTAAATACTGAATCGATTTTAAAGGCGTCAGATTGTTTTTAAAGTTCTTTCTGTAAAACCAATGTACATCACTAGGAATAAATTGATGTAATGAAGGAAAAAGCATACTCTCTAGCTCCTCTTTATCAAACCAACCCATTGCCATTGCATTGGCATAATAATTAACAGTATCTTGTTTTATGAAAATTGACATTATTTTTTGCCACCACTTTTTATTATAAATTTCTTCATAAAACTGATGCTGCCAAGTGTAGCCGCCAAATATTTCGTCTGCTCCTTCTCCACTTAAAACTGCTTTTACATTTTGCTTGGCTAGTTTACTAACCATGTAAGTTGGCACAATTGAAATATCTGCAATGGGTTCATCGTAAACCTTAGGCATAATATTTACTAAATCAAGGCTTTTTTCGTCTGCAATCACATACTTATTTGGTACATTTAAATGCGTTGCAACAATTTGAGCAAATTGATGTTCACTTTTTTCCCAATTTTTAAATCCAATTGAAAATGTTTCCGGATTTATTCCCAAATTTTTCATGTAATGAACCATGGCACTGCTATCATATCCACCACTTAAAAAAGATCCAATTGGCACATCTGCTCTTATATGTTCTGAAACCGATAATTGTAAAATTTCATTGATTTGATCAATTAATAAATTCTTATTTTCTTGCTCGTTATTGCTTTTTAATTCCCAATATTCAAACAACGAAAAGGAAAAAGTATCCAAGTCAAAACTCAAATAATTTGCAGGTGGAATTTTAAAAATAGTTTTCCAAATAGTTTTTGGAGATGGAATATAGCGGTAAACGAAATAATCAGAAAAAGAGCTAAAATCAATTTCTTTCCTAACCAAACCCGAAGCCAATATGGCCTTTAACTCAGATGCAAAAATCAAATGACTTTCATTGTAAAAATAATACAATGGCTTGATACCAAAACGATCTCTAATTAAAAATATTTTGTTTATTTTTTTATCATAAATGGCAATAGCAAACATGCCTTTTAGTTTATTAACAAACGCTAATCCCCAGGTTTGGTAGGAAGCAATAATTACTTCGGTATCAGTATTAGTTATAAAATTATAAGAATTTAATAGCTCTTTTTTTAACTCTAAAAAATTATAAATTTCACCATTAAATGTTACAATAATCTGTTCATTATTGCTCACAAATGGTTGCTTTCCCGCTTCAGATAAATCTAAAAAAGCAAGGCGAGTATGCCCAAATGCTAAACAATTATTTTCATCAAAATATACCCCATTTCCATCAGGACCCCTGTGGTGGATGGTATGTAACATTTGACTAAATACGTCAGCATTTACATGATCAGATTTGTTTATTTGTCCTAATATTCCACACATCTATTTGCAATCAATACCGAAGTAAAATTTTTTAAAGTGATTCATTTTCATTGGAAAATTATTTAAATTATTAATAAAATGGATGATAAATCTATCATATTTCAAATTTGAGTTATAAACCAATCCTTTTTTATTATAATTTTCAAATGAACATGTATTTATTCTCTTCAGAAAATTAACTTTATTCTTTGTGAAATATAACATTATTTTTTGAGAGATATCTTGATTTTCATTTTTAGAAACGGCTAAAATTTCATTTGTTAAGTCATTTGAAACCAATTCATTTGGAAAGCCAAATATTTTTTTTGTTCTAATAACCTGAAATCTCTGTCCTTTAAGACAATACTTTAAAGATTCATCATAATCAATTATTTTTAACTTTAATGAATCTAAAATAATAAATGGGTCAGAAGGGTCAAAAACAAAACGCCTATTTCCAATATTTACAATTGGAAATGTGTGTACATTTTTAATTGAAATTGTTGTAGCTTTTATTCCCAAAAGGGAATCAAGCAATCTGATATAAAAACTTGTTCTGTCGCCACACCAAACCGGAGCCAAATTATTATTACCCATATTATAACAATTTTCTAAAGTCATTTTGTTCCAATTTTCAATGGCAATATTATGATTTGTTTTCCCAAGTTTTGAACCTAAAAACTGAAAACTAAAAGCTGCATGTACAAACTCACATAAATATAAAGCTTTTAAATATTTTTTAGTGTTTTCATTTTGATAATTGCTATCAAATTGAATAAATTTATTTCCTAAAATAACTATAGCTTGACAGTAACTTAGATTTTGATTACAAATAAGTGTAACATTAGTACTTATGGTACTGATATCATTTTTATAGGATTCATAATTAACAAAAATACTATCTATAAAAGTATTTTTAATTAATTGATTATTAATTTTATCAATTGGATTTCTGCAAGAAATTTGCAA
>CAISTO010000098.1 GCA_903888395.1 uncultured Bacteroidota bacterium
ACCATTTAAAAATTATGATATGCTTTGGCTTTTAGTATTAAGTATATTATGTACTACATTGGCATTTACATTAAGTGTTGAAATCATGAAATATTTTTCACCTTTTACTGTCATTATAACTAATAATTTAGAACCTGTTTATGGCGTATTATTTTCGGTGTTTTTATTTGGTCAATCAGAAATCATGTCTTCTCAATTTTATATTGGAGCTATAATTATACTTATCTGTGTATTTAGCTATCCTTTTTTTAAGAAAAAATTTGATAAGGAATACTAAGTTTATATTTTTTTAATTAATTAGTTCAAATCAATTCAAAAGTCAATAATTTTAATGACTTTACGTTTATTTTTATATTTTATTTTAATGAACTGTTGTAAAGTTGTAAAAATTAATATATTTGCAATGTAATTGAATTCTCTATGAAATATTTACGTATATTATTTGCTACTAGTTCAAATATACCTCGTTGGGTTATATTTATGATTGATTTAGGGATTTGTGCCTTTTCTTTTGTTTTAGCAGTAATTTTACGACATAGCTTTAATTATAACGATACTACGTTTACGGCCATAGTTGTGGTATTACCTGTTATATTATTAATAAAGTCTGTCTTTATGATGTACTTGAGATTATATTCAGGAATTATTCGCCATACAAGTGTTCAAGATGGAATAAATGTACTTTATAGTTCTATTTTTAGCAGTGTTGGATTGTATGTCATTTCATTGTTTTACAAATCTTTTATTGTTAAAGATGATTTAATTATTCCAGTTTCAGTTATTATTTTAGATTTTATTATTTCCGCATTTTTTTTAAGTGCATTTCGTGTTTTTGTTAAATTATTATATTTAAAAGTTACACATAAAAATAATGGCTTAGTATTAAATTATGTAATTTTTGGCGCGGGTGAAGCTGGCATCATTACAAAAAGAAAATTAGAACAACACAAAGGTTCAAATATTAATGTAGTGGCTTTTTTTGACGATGACATGAATATGATTGGTAAATCAATTGAGGGAGTTAGAATTTACAACTTTGATAAGGATTTAAATTCATTGAATTCAAAATATGAAATTGAAAATTTAATTATTAGTGGAATTGAATTAAGCAAAAACAGAAAACAAGAAATTGTAGACCATTGTTTATCAAATAATATAAATGTTAAAAGTGTTCCACCTGTAGATAAATGGATTAATGGTGAGCTAAGTTATAATCAAATAAAAACTGCAAAAATTGAAGATTTAATTCATAGAGATATTATTGAATTGGATACCAATGCCATTGGCAAACAATTGAATGGTAAAATAGTAATGGTTACAGGTGCTGCCGGTTCTATAGGTAGTGAAATTGTTAATCAACTTTGTAAATTTAAAGTTAAGAAAATTATTATTGTAGATGCTAGTGAAGAAGGTTTGTATCAGTTAGAGATGAAAATTACTGAAAGCATGCATAATTTCAATATTAAAAATATTGAAATTGTTTTAGCAGATATTACAAATTTGGTAAGAATGAAAGGAATTTTTGAACGCTTTCAACCAGATATAATTTATCATGCTGCTGCATACAAACATGTTCCTTTAATGGAAAACAATCCAACCGAAGCGATCAAAACAAATGTTAAAGGTACCATGATTTTAGCCGATTTATCGCTTGAATATAAAGTAGATAAATTTGTGATGGTAAGTACAGATAAAGCTGTAAACCCAACAAATGTAATGGGTGCAAGCAAACGCATAGCGGAAATATATGTACAGTCGTTAAATAATTATATTAAAGAAACTAAAACTAGCGAAACTAAATTTATAACAACTAGGTTTGGAAATGTTTTAGGATCGAGTGGTTCTGTTATTCCTCGATTCCAAAAACAAATAGATGTTGGAGGTCCAATTACTGTTACACACCCTGAAATTACTCGTTATTTCATGACCATACCAGAAGCTTGTCAATTAGTATTGGAAGCTGGTAATATGGGAAAAGGTGGTGAAATATTTATTTTTGATATGGGTAAGTCAATTAAAATAATTGATTTAGCTAAAAAAATGATTCGACTTTCAGGCTTAACTTTAGGTAAAGACATACAAATTATATATACTGGTTTAAGACCAGGAGAGAAGATACATGAAGAATTATTAAACGATCAAGAAAATACTGTTCCAACCCATCATTCGAAAATTATGATTGGAAAAGTTCGTGATTATGTATATGAAAATGTTAAATTAGACATTCATAATTTATTGAATTTATATAATTCACAAAATCAAACTGCAATAGTTGCTAAAATGAAGGACATTGTACCTGAATTTATAAGCCAAAACTCCCCCTTCGAACACCTCGATAATAAGCACGAATTAAGTGACATTACTGTTGAAAAACTTTTAGGAAAATAAAAAGGAATACATTTTCAATATTCCTAAGTTAGAATCTGTCTAAATAATATTTAGTTATTAACAGTATTTCCCACGAAATTAATCTTATTATATTCGCACCATTATTGAAAAAACGCGCCTTGATTTAAATCAGTATGGCAAAATACTCAATAAACAATAGATTTGTAAAGAATTTGTAAATAATATTAAATGAAACTGAATAAACTACTATTTTTACTAGCAGCTTTCTTTTTAGGAGCTAAATTAACAATGGCTGACGTAGCCGAAGGAGAAAAACTATTTAATGCAAATTGCACCTCTTGTCATGCAATAAATGATAAAGTTGTAGGTCCGGCCTTAAAAGACGTTGACAAACGCCAAAGTGAAGCTTGGTTAATAAAGTGGATACAAAATTCACAAGCAGTTATCAAATCGGGTGACGAGTATGCAAACAAACTTTATAAAGAGTACAATCAATCTGCAATGACTGCTTTTCCTCAGTTGAAGGACGACCAAGTAAAATCAATATTAGCTTATATTAAAACTGGTGGTGCTGCTACAACTGTAGAAAATGGAACTCCAACAGCAACAGCTAAAACTGAAGATGGTTTTTATTCTCAAGGAATGCAAATTGGTTTGTTAATTTTTGCTGTTATTTTATTGATTATCATTTTCATATTAACGAAAATTAGAAAAGTAGTTGGAAAAATTCATGATGAAAAATATCCTGAAGAAGCCGATGAGATAAAAATTCATTGGAAGCAAAATAAGAAATCTACTCGTTTTAAGTTATTTGTTAAACATCCAGTGGTTGGAACTTTAGCCGTTGGTGCATTATTAACAGTAGTTTTAGGATTATATGGTTATGATTACGGGCAAACAAAAGTGGGTGTTCAAAAAGGATACGCGCCTGTTCAACCCATTAATTACTCACATGAATTACATGCTGGTAAATACAAAATCAATTGTCAATATTGCCATTCTAGTGCTGATAAAGGTAAACAAGCCTCTATTCCTTCAGCAAGTACTTGTATGAATTGCCATACTTATGTAAAAGCAAAAGCAAAATATAACGGTAAAGTTTCACCGGAAATTCAAAAAATTTATAATGCAGTTGGTTATGATGCTCAAAATGGAACATACATAGCAGGATTTAAACAACAGCCTATCAAATGGGTAAGAATTCACAACTTACCTGATCACGCTTATTTTAACCATGCTCAACACGTTAAAATTGGTAAAGTAGAATGTCAAGCTTGTCATGGTCCAATTGAAACAATGAAAGTAGTTAGTCAACAACGTAGTTTACAAATGGGATGGTGTATTAACTGTCACCGTGAGGCAAAAGTAGACGTTGCAAACAATGATTACTACGAAAAACTACACAAAGATTTAAAAGCTAGCAACAAAGATTTTATTACAGTTGCTCAAAATGGTGGATTGGAATGTGCTAAATGCCATTATTAATCTAAACTATTTATCAGAAATAATTTTTAAATTACTAAAAGAAGAAAAAAAACTTAAATGGGAAATATAAATAAATACTGGAAAGGTTTAGAAGAACTAAACAACGATCCAAAGTTTGTTGCTAATAAGAAGAATGAATTTGCACAAGGAATTCCTTTGGAAGAAGTATTAACAGATTCTGATGGCGAAATGCAATCGAACAGACGTGATTTTTTGAAATACTTTGGTTTTAGTATATCAGCAGTTGCATTAGCAGCTTGTAATAATACTCCAGTTAAAAATGCAATTCCATACATTATTAAACCTGAAAATATAACTCCAGGTATTCCAAATTGGTATGCTACTACTTGTGGTGCATGTTCAACTGGTTGTAGTATTTTAGTAAAAACCAGAGAAGGTCGTCCTGTAAAAATAGAAGGAAATGCCGAATCTCCAGTTTTTAAAGGTGGTGTTTGTGCTACTGGTCATGCAAGTCTTTTAGGTTTGTATGATAACGAACGTTTGAGATTACCTCGTAAAGATAATAATGAATCAACTTGGGCTACTGTAGATACAGAAATAACTCAAGCCTTAGCTTCATCTAAAAATATTAGAATTGTTAGTGGAACTAATACTAGCCCTTCTACCAAAAAAATTATTGCTGAATTTACAGCTAAATATCCATCTACTAAAGTGGTAGGATACGAAGCAATTTCTTATGCTGCATTAATAGAAGCTAACAAACGTGCTTTTGGGAAAGCAGTAGTGCCTTCATTTAACTTTGAAAAAGCAAAAGTAATTGTAAGTTTTGGTGCCGATTTTTTAGGAACATGGATTTCTCCAGTAGAATTTACTAAAGGCTGGTCTAAAAACAGAAAAGCTGAAGATAAGAAAATGAGTCGTCACATGCATTTTGAAAGTAATTTATCAATTACTGGTTCAAATGCTGATTACCGTTTCCCAATTAAACCTTCCATGGAAGGAGCAGTATTATTAAGCATTTATAATAAAATTGCTACTGCGACTGGAGCACCCACTTTTTCAATTCCAACTATCGAAATTGCTTTAAATTCAATTGATTTAACTGCTAAAGAATTGTTAGCAGCAAAAGGTGAATCGTTGGTAATTTCTGGTTCTAATAATATCGATAATCAATTATTAGTGGCTAGTATCAATAGTTTATTAGGAAATATTGGAACTACTATTGATTTAGATAATTACTCTAATCAAGTAAGTGGTGATGATGCAGGTTTTGAAGCATTTGTTAATGAAATGGAAAGTGGAGCTATAGATACTGTTTTATTCTATAACACAAATCCTGCTTACAGTTATTATAACGCTGATAAATTCAAACAAGCATTAAAGAAAGTAAAAACTACTATAACCACCAATTCATCAACTGATGAAACGGGTGAATTATGTAAATACCAAACACCAGATAATCATTATTTGGAAAGTTGGAATGATTCAGAACCTAAATTAGGATATTTTGGATTAACACAACCAACTATTACGAATGTATTTACTACTCGCCAAGTTCAAGAAAGTTTATTGAAATGGGCAGGTAACAATTCAGATGTTTACACATACATTAAATCAAATTGGGAAGCTAATATTTTAATGGCTGGTGAAACAGCTTGGAATAAAGCACTTCATGACGGTTTCTTTATTGCTTCACCTAAAGTGGCTAGCACTATGTCTGCAACAGCTTTATCAAATGATATTGCTAACAAAGCAACAGTAAACTATACTACTAATTTAAAAAATACTGAACTTAAACTTTACACTAAAGTTGGTTTAGGCGATGGAACTCATGCTAACAATCCTTGGTTACAAGAATTACCTGATCCTATTAGTAAAGCATGTTGGGATAATTACTTAACAATTGGTAAAGTAACTGCCGATCAATTTAATTTGAAACAAGGTGATGTAGTAACTTTAAAAGCTGGTAAAACAACAATAGAAGGTTTACCAATTTTGATTCAACCAGGACAAGCCAATTCAACTATTGGTTTGGCAATGGGTTACGGTAAATTAAAAGGCAAAGTAGCTTCAAACTTTGGAAAAGGTTTAGGTAAAAATGCTTTTGGTTTAGTAAGTTTTGAAAACAATACTTTTAGTTACAATGCTTCAAACGGTATTACATTAACTAAAACCGATGATGGTTATGAATTGCCATTAACTCAAACGCATCAAACTATTGAAGGACGTAATTTATTACGTGAAGCTTCTTTGAACGAGTATATTAAAAATCCAAGTGCTGGTAATAACGAGCATGCTCATATTATTTCATTATGGGAAGAGCATGATAGCAAAGGACACAAATGGGGAATGGCAATTGATATGAATGCTTGTACTGGTTGTGGTTCATGTGTAGTTAGTTGTTCAGCTGAAAATAATGTTCCTGTTGTTGGTAGAAAAGAAATTTTAAACAGCAGAGAAATGCATTGGATTAGAATTGACAGATACTACAGTTTTAAAAACTTAGCAACTGGAAAACCTTCTACAAAAGAAAAAGAATACGATAACAAAGACAATAATATAGATTTTGAACATGTTACTGTCATGCACCAACCTATGATGTGTCAGCATTGTGGTCATGCTCCTTGTGAAACTGTTTGTCCGGTATTAGCAACTGTTCATAGTTCTGAAGGATTGAATCAAATGACTTATAACCGTTGTGTAGGTACAAGATATTGCGCTAACAACTGTCCGTATAAAGTTCGTAGATTCAATTGGTTTAAATACAGAGAGAATGATGATTTTGATTTCCATTTTAATAATGATTTGGGAAGAATGGTTATCAATCCTGACGTTACAGTACGCTCACGTGGTGTAATGGAAAAATGTTCATTCTGCGTTCAACGTATTCAAGCTAGCAAGTTAAAAGCTAAAATTGAAAACCGTAAAATGGTAGATGGTGATGTAAAAACTGCTTGTCAACAATCTTGTCCTGCCGATGCATTAATATTTGGTGACATGAACGATGCAACTAGTGAAATTTCTAAACTATTTAAAAATGAACGTAAATATGTTTTATTAGAAGAGTATAATGTTCAACCATCGGTAGGCTACATGACTAAAATAAGAAATGTAGACGAGTCGATTGCAGGTGAACAAAAAGCACCAGTAAAACATGAAGAAAAACATGAAGAAAAGCACGAAGCTCATTCAAACGATTCTCACGCTCATTCATAAGAAATAAACATTAAATTCAATCAATTTAAAAATTTAAAAAATAATATAATTACATGTCATACGAATCACCAATAAGAGATATGCTCATAACGGGTGGTAAAACCTACAGTGATATCACAAAGGAAATCACACGTCCTATTGAAAATAAGCCATCAAAAGCATGGTGGATTGGATTTGGTTTATCATCATTAGTATTAGCACTTTGGCTATTTTCAACTACCTACACCATGTTAGTTGGTATAGGAGCGTGGGGTTTAAACAAAACTGTAGGTTGGGCCTTTGATATTACCAACTTTGTATTTTGGGTAGGTATTGGTCATGCCGGTACGTTAATTTCTGCAGTATTATTATTATTCCGTCAAAAATGGCGTATGTCAATTAACCGTTCTGCAGAAGCAATGACTATTTTTGCTGTAATTTGTGCGGCATCGTTTATTGTTTCACATATGGGAAGACCATGGGTAGCTTATTGGCCTATTCCATTGCCAAATGCTTTTGGTAGTTTATGGGTTAATTTTAACTCTCCATTGGTTTGGGATGTGTTTGCAATTTCTACTTATTTCTCGGTTTCATTGGTATTTTGGTATGTTGGTTTAATTCCAGATATTGCTACAGTTCGTGATAGAGCAGTTACCAAAGCACGTAAATTTTGGTATGGCTTTTTTGCAATGGGATGGAACGGTTCTACTAGAGTATGGCATCGTTACGAAGTAATCAGTTTAATATTAGCTGCTATTTCTACTCCATTAGTATTATCAGTGCATTCAATTGTATCTATGGATTTTGCTACCTCGTTGGTACCAGGTTGGCATACCACTATTTTCCCTCCATATTTTGTTGCTGGTGCAATTTTCTCAGGATTTGGAATGGTATTAACCTTATTAATTGTAGCCCGTGAAGTTTTAAATTACAAAGATTATATTACCACAGAACATTTAGATGCTATGTGTAGAGTAGTAATGTTAACAGGAACTTTAGTAGGTTTAGCCTATATTACAGAATTCTTTGTGGCTGCATACTCTGGAGTAGAATACGAACAATACGCATTTATAAACCGTGCAACTGGGCCATATTGGTGGAGTTATTGGATTATGATGGGTTGTAACTTAGTTGCACCTCAAGTTTTTTGGTCAAGATGGGCAAGAACAACACCTTGGTTTATTTTTATTATGTCAATCATTGTAAACATTGGAATGTGGTTTGAGCGTTTTGTAATTATCGTAACTTCATTACATAGGGATTTTTTACCTTCAAGTTGGACAATGTATACTCCTACAATTATAGAATTTGGAATATTATTAGGTTCATTTGGATTATTCTTTTTCTTCTTCTTCCTATTCATGAAATTTTTACCAGCTATTAACATGGCTGAATTAAAAAGTATTGTAAAAACTAAACATGGTTTGGAATTAGAAAAACATTATACCGATTTATTAAATAACAATCATAAAATGGCAAACAACGCTCACGATACGAAAGGAGATTCAGTTCATGGACACTAATAAAGTAATTTTAGGAATTTATGAAGATCCTGACCATATTTATGATGCAACTAAAAAGTTAATTCATGATGGTTACAGAGTAAGAGATGTATATTCACCATTTGCAATACATGGTATTGACAGAGTAATGGGAATTAAAAGATCAAGATTAACAGTTGCAGCATTTATTTTTGCTATGACAGGTATTACTTTAGCTTTAACATTACAGTCGTATGTTTCATTTTTTGATTGGCAAATAAATGTAGGTGGAAAACCATTTTTACACATTCCAACTTATATTCCAATCACTTTTGAACTTTCCATTTTATGTACAGCTTTTGGAATGGTGGCTTGCTTTTTTTACGTTAACAGAATGGTTTGGGGTAAAAATGCAGATATTATTGACATTAGAGTAACTGACGATTTATTTGTTGTTGCCGTTGATGTGATTCCAAATAAAACAAATATTGCAGCGTTAAGCGAGTTATTGAAAAGTAAAGGCGCAATAGAAATAAGAGAAAAGGAGTTTGAAGATTAATACTATGAAATTAAATAAAATAAGCATAGCAATTTTAGTAAGTTCAAGCATAGCAATATTTGCATCTTGTTCAGCTGGAGGTGATAATCCTGGAATGGAATACGCACCAAATATGTATCATTCATTTGGATACGAACCATTAACTCAGGAAGCAGATAAACCAAATACGATTAATGCGAATGGTATGAACATGCGTTTACCTGCAGAACATACCATTGCTCGTGGTCAATTAGATTTTGCCACTTATAATTTAGCAAAAACAGCTGAAGGATATGAAGCTGCTTCATCATTAAAAAATCCTGCACCTGCTTCGGTTTATAATTTAGCTGAAGGCAAAAGACTGTTTAACATTAATTGTACTCCTTGCCATGGTGAAGATGGACAAGGTAATGGAACCATTGTAGCAGATGGAAAATTCCCTAAAGTTCCTAGTTACGCTGAAAGATTGCCAACTATTAATGATGGTAAAGCTTTTTACTCTATTAAATATGGTAGAAATTTAATGGGTGCTTATGGTACTGTATTAACTCCAAGTCAAATTTGGCAAGTGATACATTATATCAATACGTACAAAACTTCAACTGCTGTTGCAGCAGTTGCTGATACCACAGTTAAAAAATAAGTTGAATTAATTATTTGAAAAAAAATTATGTCACACGATACACATATAGAAATTAAAGAAGAAAAATATACAGTAACTGAAGGCAATAAAAAGTGGTCGTACGGTTTAATGATTGTAGGTTTGCTTTTAACAATTTTGGGTTATTATACTTATAAACCATTGATTGAAGGAATGGATTTAAGTGCTGATGAATTGCACCAACTTGTTACCAAACGTTTATGGGCTAATTTATTAATTGATAGTTATTTTACTTTTATCATTGCTACTTGTGCAATTATATTTGTAGTAATTAGTCAGTTAACTAATGCAGCTTGGTATGTTGCTATTCGTAGAATACCTGAAGCTATGAGTACTTATATGATCATAGGTGCTGGTATTTTAGTAACTATTATATTGGTAAACTTTTATGTATTACATGGTGGAATCTATCATTGGGCACATCCTGGTGTAATGGAAGCGGATCCTTTATTGGCTAAAAAAACTTGGTATTTATCGCAACCATTTTATTTGGTAAGATTAATATTGTTTACTGCATTTTGGATTTTTTGTGCTACTAAAATCAGAAACAATTCTCGCAATGAAGATTTAGTAGGTGGAATTGAAAATTTTGACAAAAACTTTAGAATATCAACTGTATTCTTAGTAGTATTTGGTTTTACTTTTAGTATGTTAGCTTGGGATTTAATGATGAGTATTGATGCACATTGGTATTCTACTATTTTTACCATTTATAACTTTGCTACAGGTTGGGTTAGTGCTTTAACTGTAACATATTTACTAGTTTGGTATTTAAGAGGTAAAGGATACTTAGGTATTGTAACCGATGAACACCAACATGATTTAGGTAAATTCATGTTTGCCTTCTCTGTTTTCTGGACTTACATGTGGGTTGCCCAATTCTTATTAATTTGGTATGCTAATATTCCTGAGGAAGTAGTGTATTACCGTGAAAGAATGTTTGGTTCTTACCAATTTAGTTTCTATATAAACATTGTTCTTAACTTTGTAGTACCATTCTTTATTTTTATGATGAGAGATGCTAAAAGAAATAGAAAAGTTGGTTATTTTGTTGGAGCAGCTTTGTTAATTGGACATTGGAATGACTGTTTTTTAATGGTAATGCCTGGTGCTATGGATTTACCTACTGCAATTACAGAACATAATCCAATGGGTTCAATAGATATTCCTAACCAAGGTTATGGTTTTATTGAAATAGGTTTATTATTGTTCTTTGCTGGTTTATTCCTTACTGTAGTAATGAAAGCATTGACTAAAGCAAATTTATATCCTACACGCCATCCATTTATTTATGAGAGTGCAATGCACGATGTAGGTGTTTAATTTTACAACATATTTAAAACCTCAACTAGCAATAGTTGAGGTTTTTTTGTACCCGTTGGCCAAAGCCAAACGGCAATGATTATACCTACTAAAGCATTTACATTTTAGGAAAGTTTGGTATTATTAATAATTTATCCGTGTAAGGTATACTTTTCAAACCACTCACTAAAAAACGGTTGGAGGGGAAAACAAATACTGACAAAGGTATATATTTGTTTCTTCAAAGGTTTAAAACCCGTTGTTACAAAATGTTTCGTTTCTACGGAACTTTTTCGCCATTGCATGCGTCCTTGCCTGCAATAATCCTGTTTCCTAACACGATTTCTCCGATTTTCCTTTTCTATTTATTCTAATAAATAATCTTTAGGGTTTACTGGTGTACCATTTATTCTTACTTCATAATGGAGGTGAGGTCCTGTACTTCTTCCTGTGCTTCCTATATATCCTATAACTTGACCTTTCTTAACAATATCACCATTTTTAATAACTGAGTTTTGAAGATGAGCATATACTGAAGATTGACTTTCCGTATGCTTAATTACAATATAATTACCAAAACTATTGCTGTATTCAGAGAGTATTACCATTCCATTATCAGCGGCAAAAACTGTTGTTCCCCTTCCAGAACCAAAATCAATTCCATTATGAGGTAATTTTTTAGATAGAATTGGATGAAAACGAATACCAAATTTAGAAGTAATTATTAATTTATTTTTGGGAACGGGAATCAATCTTGGAGAAATAAATTGATGTTGTTTTGAATTATCTAATTTAATAATATTAGCTGATTCGTTATTTTTTATATCAGTTTGATTTCTTTGTATTTTACCTATTGGTTCATTAATAGAATCTATTATTTTATTTTTTTTCGGCTGAATTAAAGTTTTTCTTTCAATCGATAATTCAACATTTTCACTTATCACTTTTTTTATTTTATCTTCATATTTAATTATATCTATAACTACGTTTGCACTAGACGTATCGCCTTTTAAAATATAATTATTTTTTAATTGAACCATAGAGTTACAATACTCTTGGTATTCATCTTCTAATTTTTTTAAATCAATTTCACCTTGTTTTTTAAAATCCTGAAGTTCACTTTCACGTAATTTTTTGTAATTTTCAAAATCTTCTTGCATTTTTTTCTTTTCATTTTCTTGAGCAATTACTGTATTAAACAGTAAGAAAAAGAAAGAAAACAACACAAAAAATTTAATTCCATAAGTAAAATGAACTGCTAATAAAATCTCATCATTACCCTTCAATTTTTTTGTACTCATTATTTTTTTTTTTCGAAATCAAAACTACTATAAATTAAGGAGTTTAATTACTCCATTCTTTTAACACTTATTGGACAACAATGTATTCAATTTTAATCAAATATATTATTGTTTTTTGAGATTTGTTTTATATTTTTACCCTAACAAATTAAATATTAAATATACAATAACAAATAAATAATATTATGCCATTTAATAAAAATGCTTTTTTACGTTACAGAATAATTGATCAATGTTTAAATAATAAGTATAGAAAATTTACAAGAGATACGCTTACAGAAATTATTAAAAGTAAACTAGATTTAGGAAAATTTTCAAAAAATAGCTTAGATAAAGACATTGCATTTATGAAAGATGAGAGAATATTAAATGCACCTATTAAAAACGATCCTAATGATAAATTTTACTATTACACTGAACCATTTACTTTACAAGGATTTACCTTGTCTGATGAAGAAGAATCGGCTTTGCATATGAGTTTATCTGTTTTGGATATTTTAAAGGACACCAAATATGCAACTTCATACAAATCACTAATTGATAGAATGTTAATCCATACTGGTGGTTATCAAAAAACTGATGTTATTGAATTAGAACAGCCGGTAAAACAAGCAGAATCATTTTTGATTGATCAATTATATGATTCAATAATTGATGAACAAACTTTATTGATAACCTATAAAGCATATGGTAAAGAAGCTAAGGATCATATTATTTCTCCTTATATGATTAAGGAATACAAAAACAGATTTTATTTGGTAGCAAGGAAACATACTATTGAAAAAACAGAATTAATTTATTGCTTTGGTTTAGATAGAATTATTGATGTAAAAAAATCAAAAGAAGCCTATTTAATTACCAAAGGATTTAATTCAAAAAATTATTTCAAAGATAGTTTTGGAATAACTAGAAAACTTAATGAGGAGCCGTTGGAACTTGTTTTGCGTTTCAATGAAAAAAATTTACATTATGTAATTTCAAATCCATTACACCACTCTCAAAAAATAGTAGAACAAAAAAAAGATTCATTGACTATCAGTATTTGTGTGTATGAGTCGGATGAATTAAACATGCAAGTACTAAGTTATGGTGCGGGTGTGGAAGTAATATCTCCAGCTTTATATAAAGATTATATTTCGGGTATAATAAAAGAAATGTATAAAGTTTATAATAACAAATGATACGTTGTAAATAGTTTACAATTGAGTTTCTTTCCTTTGCATGAATATTAATCAATAACTAAATTATTAAAATTATGGCAAACAAGATTATGAGAGTGACAAAAAAAGCAAAGTTAGACAAGAGAACTTCAGCTGGAAGGGCTGCAAATGGGAGAAATTTGAAAAGTAAAAAAAAGTAATAATGGAGTTTAAATAAAAATATGACTTACGAAGAATTAATGGCTAAAACAGCTCAAATATATTGGTCTGCTGTATCTAAATATCAAGAGGTTAAAATAAAAAACCCTGAGTCTGAAATTGAAAAAAGATTTAATGCAGAAATAGAAAATGGATTAAAATGGATTATTAAACATATTGGCAAATTAGTACCTCCTGGTGCCAGTGAAAAGGCAAATGAAATTGCTACTGCACACGGAGTCAATTTATTTGCATTAAAATGGGACAATCAAATTCAAGCGGAGCAAAAGATTGATAAAAATGCTGATGGGAGGACTATTTTCCATCATGAACATAAAAATGATTTAAAAACATTATATAAAAACATTATCATGGCTACTTCTGAAAAAGAAATTTTCAATATTTTAATGAAACAAGAAATTGTTTGGATAACAAAAGAAGAGGATAAAAAACTAAAAAGAGATAGTAGGATAGAGGATGAATATAAAAAAAATAATATTAAAGTTATTCCTAATCCCTACAATGATTTGAATGATTGGTATATAGCTAAATGGAATATTAATAAGAAAAATTAATACCTTTTTGATATTATGAACAAAATAAATTTAGAGGATTACCTTCGTTTAGAAATTTATAAACATGATGAAGGTAAGGAAATTACAGAATGGTTGGCAATAAATGAAATAAGTAAGAATGAACTTATTGATATTTTGGAAGCAGATGAATTATACTTTATAATTAAGGATAAGATTAATTTAATTATTGAAGAAAAATATGCAGCTGATTTTAATTTTTACTTGGAATGTATGAATAGGAATATTGATAATACGTCATTCCATCTTTTGCTAGAAACAATGTTTGAAAATTGGTCAATTGAGGATCAATCTAGATTTATTGTAGAGTTAGCTTGCCAAATTAGATATAACTCTGTATCGCTGTTTGATATTCCAAATTTTCTTATTCATGATAGAGAAATTTTGATTGCAGCAACCTACGATTTTTGGGATAAAGATTCAGAAGAGCAAGTCTTTTTTAAAAAATGTATAAGAGAAACAAATTATACCAAAGAATGGGAATTTATAGAAGCAATTTTTAAAAGTGATGATGGTTCACTTGCAGCAATAATAGCAGATGAATCAATTAAAGAATTACCAAAATATTGGCTTGGTGAATTTAAAGCTTGGTATGAACATCCGAATGATAGTATTCCAGGACCAGCTGATTATAAATCTGTTTATGACCCATTGCCAGAAAAGTTTAAAAATGATTTAGGTTTTAACATTCAATTGATAAACGAAATAATTGGGTTTTATCATTCACTCAATGAAAATATGAAAGCGAATGCTGAAATATGCAAAATAGTTGAAAAATATAGATTAAAATAAAACCTTTTAATAAATTTATTTCAAACTACACTTGCAGCTAAAGTACAGCTAGTCATGAATATTTTTTCAATAAAATAATAGTTATTTTAAAATAAATGCAAATAATTTTCCGTTGTAAAAAGGCTACAATCCAGAATTGTAGGTTTGCATTCATAAATAACTACTATTATGAAAAAAATAATTTTAATTTTTGCTATTTTGATGCTAGGCAATCAATTAATGGCACAATGGAAACCAACTCCAGCGGAACTAAAGAAGTTTTGGGCTGACATTGAAAAACAAGAATTGGATCACTTCCTAAAAACTCATCCAATTACTACTGATCTTTCTGAGGCTAAATGTGACTCTATTTTTTTAGTGCTCATTAATCAATACAGAAAAGAAAAAGGATTAACAGCAGTAAAATATAATATTGCCTTAGATTCT
>CAISTO010000099.1 GCA_903888395.1 uncultured Bacteroidota bacterium
CATACATAAATGTCATGCTGCAAACTCCTTCCTGCCTTATAAACACCATTGACAAAAGTTTTAATTATGAGTGATGAAATATGGAATAATATTTTATTAACAATTGAAAAATTTCTAAATATTTTATTTTGGTAAAAAGGCAATAAGCGATTATTTACACAATAACTAATTTACTAGAATTGAAAGAAAAATGTGTTAAAATGAAGCGAAAAACAAAATTAAAATCCCCGAAATTTGTCATTTCAACTGACAAATTTCGGGGATTTTAATTTATAATATTTGGTAAAATATCAGCTAAAAAGCTTGTTAATCCTACAACTTCTACTTGTTTATTTATGAAGTATGAATTTTCTTTTGATGGAGTAACAATATAATTATTTTTTGAATTTAAATCTTTAATACTTTCTGTTAAACCCTTAGAAACTGTTGGCGAAGTTGAATATTTTATTTCTATGCATGCAATAGGTTTAATGCCTTTTATTAGCACCAAATCTATTTCGCTTCCATCGTGTGTTCTATAGTAAAAGGGTTGAATAGTTCGTGGTAATAACTGAATAATTTGTTCTATAACATATCCTTCCCATGAATTACCAACTGCCATGTGATTAAACAAAGTTTTAGCATTATGAATATCCAACATGTAATGCAGCAAGCCACTATCTCTGA
Organism: uncultured Bacteroidota bacterium; assembly: GCA_903888395.1. Taxonomy (GTDB): domain Bacteria; phylum Bacteroidota; class Bacteroidia; order UKL13-3; family UKL13-3; genus JAAFJM01. The sequence goes on from CAISTO010000099.1 coordinate 667, forward strand.
TATAAACTTTAGGGCTTTTTACCAATCGTTTTTTTGTGTTGATATGATATGGCATTAGTTTCCTTACCATATAAGCACCTTCCAAATGATCGAGGTAACGATTGGTAGTAGTTTGGCTTATATCAAGTCCTTTGGCAAACGAATTTGCATTCCAAATCCCAGCATGATGATGTGCTAGCATTCGCCATAATCTAAACATAATTTGTGGTGAAAAATTTGTTCCAAACATTGAGTTTAAATCCCTTTCTACAAAAGTTCTGGCAAAAGCATCCATCCATAAAAACCAAGCATCATCGTTTTTAGCTGTAAACGCATCGGGAAAACCACCCCTAAACCAATGCTTATTTTGTGTATTTAATTTTTCTGATAATTCAGTTAAATTAAATGGATGCGCTTCTATATAATAAATTCTTCCTGCCAATGATTCAGATGCTCCTTTAACCATTTCGGGCGTGGCGGAACCTAGTAATAAAAACCGTCCTGCTTTTCTTTTTTTATCAATTAATGAGCGTAATACAGGAAAAAGTTCAGGCAATCGTTGTACTTCATCTATTATAAAATTTGCATTTTTATTTTGACTTAAAAAAAATTCTATGTCACTAAATTTACGTAAGTCAGCTGGACTTTCTAAATCAAAATAATCTGTATTGTTTTTTAGTGTTTTTTGAATGGTAAGAGCAATGGTAGTTTTACCACATTGCCTAGGGCCTACAAGCCCAACAGCGGGGAATTGTTTGAGTAGTTTTTCTACTTGCGTTTTGGCAATTCTATTTATTTTCATGGTGCAAGTATAAATTATTATTCCCGAAATTCGTCATTCAAACTGACAAATTTCGGGAATAATTTTAATTATTTTTTTGCTCTTTCAACTTTTACCACAAAATATTTTGATTCGCCACGCCAAGGAAATACCATATAGCGCTTGGTAAAATATAGGTTTACTCGTTCACCACTCAATGAAACTTCTTGCAGTTGTTTTATAACTTCTTCTTGGTTGTTTTCAACTGAAAAATCAAACGATTCAGCAATTGGACTAGTGCCTTTTAAAGCACCAAAAGTTTCTAAATTTAGTTTTCCTTCGTGAGTTTTAAAGAGAATTCCCTTTTCGCTAATTCGTAAAACTTTACCAGCCATTAAACCATTTTCATATTCACCCCAATAAAAAAATGCAAAAATTAGTACAAGAAGTAATGAAAGAGTGATTAGAATTCTTTTAGTGATTTTTAAAGCTATTCTTTTCGATTTTTGAGCAAAATTTTCAGTTTCCATTTTGGTAAATATTTAGTGGTTAAACGTATTTTATTTTCAAATATGGAATGTGTTTATCCCTGAAATATTTAAAGTTGATTATTTTGAAATAAAGTACCTATGGTTCTGATTATAATTTGAATATCGAGCCAGAAAGACCAATTTTTTATATAATCTAAATCGTATTTTACACGGTTTCGAAGTAAGTTAAAGTCACTGATTTCGCCTCTGTAGCCTTTAAGTTGTGCCAAACCTGTAATGCCTGGTTTAATGTGATGCCTAAGCATAAAACTATTAATTTCAGCGGTAAAATCTTCTGTATGTTTTAGCATGTGCGGGCGTGGGCCAACCACCGACATGTTTCCTATTAGTACATTGAAAAACTGGGGTAATTCATCTAAGCTAGTTTCCCTGAAAAACTTTCCAACTTTTGTAATTCTAATGTCGTTTTTTGTTGCTTGTAGCGTATCACTTTCTTTGTTTAAGTGCATCGATCTTAACTTATAGCACAAGAAAGTTTTGTTATCACGACCAGTTCTTAATTGTGTAAAAAATACTGGTCCTTTTGAATCTAATTTTATGATTAGTGCCAAAATTGGCAATAACCAACTCAAAATAAAAATTATTACTAGCAATGAAAATATAAAGTCGAAACTGCGTTTAAAAACTTGTTTTTCCCAATCATCAAGTGGAGTTGTTAGTACTTTTATAATAGGAATATTTCCGTAATTTTCAACTTCTAATCCTTTAAAGGCAAATCCTTTAAAATCTGCAATAAGTCTAATTTTTATTAAATTAATTTCAGTAAAATCCATCAATTTTGTAAGTAAATCTTGCTTTACATTAGACAAAGAATAGAATATTTCATGAATATCGTGCGTATTACAATAATTAGTTAATACAACTTGAAATGAATCATTATCAAACTCATTCATATCAAAGTTGCCAATTATATTATACCCATATTCAGGGTGAGCTTTTAAATATTGAGTAATTTCTTCTGTACCTTCAGGACTTGAAATTATAATAATATTTCTATAGTTAAATCCATTTCTTCTGGCCCATTTTACTACAATGAAAAACATTGTTTGGTAAAACAATAAAAATGCTGAAAATATTGTATATAAAATAATAAGTACTTCTCTAGAATAGCCATAAGGCTGTTGGAAAACGTAATAGGCAAAAACCAATAACATGTGACCAACTAAAATACTAATAGTTGAACTTATTACTTTAAAATAAGTGGAAGTTCTTGATATATTATACTGTTTTGATATTCCAATTAATACTATCCATGATAAGTTTACGTATAATAATAATGGTAAAAAAGGGTAATTAAAAGCTTGATATTTATAATAAAAAGCAAATATGAAACATACATTCAGTAATATGATATCACTGGCGATGCTAAAAAATTTTATATACCTTGAATACCTAGTCAAATTTATCTGCTTTGTATTAATTAATAATTTGGCGAAAATATATAAAAAATTATATTTTGCAGTTTTTAAAAGCTAAATAAACTCAATAATTTGAATATTAGTTCAATTGCGTTGTTTTATTTTGCTAATAATTTTCTTTCCAAATATATATTCAAAATTCACTTTTGAAAGGTTTTTTTAAGAAAACTTTTAGAAATTAAGAATTTTTGCTGCATATTAAATTCACAAAACCATTGTTAAAAGCCCAATATTTATTAAGTTTTACGGGTATTTTACTGTTTTGTTTTTTTTCAAAAAATCAAATATCAATGTTAACAGTGCATTACACCTTTTATCATTTGAAATAAATGATATAAAATATTTTTGCATTTAAATTTTTATAAATGAAAAGGTGGACGTAAATTAGCATACTTTTTTATAAAAAATAATACCCAAAATGAAGGAAGCTAAAATTGCATCTAAAAAAGCATCTAGTGAAGATAAACTAGCGCCTACAGAAAGCAAACAAATTAACACAATAGATTTAAAAGAAGCCTTGAAAAGTCACTTTGGCTTTGAAGGCTTTAAGGACGAACAAGAAAAAATTATACATACACTATTAAGTGGTGACGATGTATTTGTAATTATGCCTACAGGCGGTGGTAAGTCATTATGCTACCAATTACCTGCTTTAATAAAGGGTGGAACAGCCATTATTATTTCCCCTTTAATAGCTTTGATGAAAAATCAAGTGGATGCAATTAGATCATTAGGCGGTGATAATATTGCACATTTTTTAAATTCTTCGTTAAACAAAACTGAAATTACTGCAGTTAAACAAGACATTACTGACGGAAAAACTAAGTTACTATACATAGCTCCAGAAACGCTTAAAAAAGATGAAACCCTTGATTTTTTAAAATCAATCAATATTTCATTCGTAGCGGTTGACGAAGCGCATTGTATTTCAGAATGGGGTCACGATTTTAGACCTGAATACAGAAGAATAAAAGCCATGATTAAGGAAATTAAAGATGTTCCTGTGATGGCGCTTACTGCTACTGCAACTCCAAAAGTTCAACAAGATATTCAAAAGAATTTACAAATGTTAGATGCAACGGTTTTTAAATCGTCATTTAACAGGGATAATTTATATTACGAAGTTCGTTCTAAAGGCAAAAAAGGGGAGGCTATGAAAGACATAGTTTCATACATTAAACAAAGAATGAACAACAAATCGGGAATTATTTATTGTTTAAGTCGTAAAAAAGTAGAAGAAATTTCGAGTATTTTACAAGCAAATGGAATCAAAGCTTTGCCTTACCATGCTGGATTAGATGCTAAAATGCGTGCCGATCATCAAGATAGATTTTTGATGGAGGAATCGGATGTGATAGTAGCAACAATTGCATTTGGAATGGGAATAGATAAGCCAGATGTTCGTTTTGTAATTCATTACGATATTCCTAAAAGTATAGAAGGTTATTACCAAGAAACAGGACGTGCAGGTAGAGATGGTTTAGAAGGTGAATGCGTAATGTATTACAATCCTGCTGATGCTGAAAAATTAGAAAAGTTTTTAAAAGATAAACCAGTTGCTGAAAGAGAAATTGGCGAATTGTTAATTTTTGAAATGCAAGCTTTTGCTGAAACTTCTGCTTGTAGACGTAAGTTTTTGTTAAATTATTTTGGCGAAGAATACAACGATAATAAATGTAATGGCAGGTGCGATAATTGTAAACATCCAAAAGAAAAAATGGATGCAAGAACTGAAGCAGTTTTAGCCTTACAAACCATTAATTCAACTAAGAGTAAGCAGATTTTAAAAATTACCGTTGATATGATTGTTGGCAAAAAAAGCCACGAAGTTCAACTTGGTGGATTAGATAAAGCCGCATACTTTGGTAAAGGAAAAGACAAAGATGAAAATTTTTGGAAATCAGTATTACGTGGCCTTTTATTAAATGGACAAGTAACTAAGAATATTGAAACTTATGGCTTATTAAGTGTAAGTGAAAAAGGTGAAGAATTTATCAAAAATCCTACCACTTTTGACATTGCATTAGATACCAAATTTGAGCGTTATACCGATGATGATGATGATAGCGGAAACGTTGAAATGATTTATGACGAAGAGCTTTATGCTATTCTAAAAGATTTATGTAAGCAAGAAGCAAAAGCAAAAAAATTACCTCCATATATTATTTTTCAAGAAACTTCGCTTCAAGAAATGGCTTTTAAGTTTCCAATAACAATGGAAGAAATGAGCAAAATTTCGGGTGTAAACTTAGGAAAAGCTCAAAAATTTGCTAAGCCATTTTTAGCTGTTATTGAAAAATATGTAATCGATAATGAGATAGAAAGAACAGAAGATGTAGTCATAAAATCGGTGGTAAATAAGTCGGCAAAAAAGGTAGTAATTATTACCAATATTGATAAGAAAATTGCTTTAGCCGACATTGCTCGCAGTCAGAATATGAAGATGGAAGAGCTGTTAATTGAAATTGAAAACATCGTTTTATCGGGTACAAAATTAAGCTTGAAAAAATATGTAAACGATTTAGCTGATGAAGAAAATATTGGTTATGTAATGGATTTTTTCAGGGAAACAAATGAAAATGTAGTAGAAGCCGCAATGAGTGAATTTGGTGATGAATTTACCAAAGATGATTTGCAATTAATGCACATACATTTTATTTGTGAAATGGCTAATTAATTGCTAAAATTTATAGGTTTAAAAATCCCTTTTTGTTTTTAAAAACATGAAGGGATTTTTTATTAATTTATTGATGTTTATTGTTAAAAAATATAAGTAATAAAATGATCGATTTTTTGCTTGAAAATAGGAGTAAAATTTAACTCAAAAAAATAGAATAAAATGGATATAATTTTTTTAATAATTGGTTTACTTGTTGGTTTTTTTGCTGGTTGGTTATTTAACAAAAGCAAATCAACTCAAATAGCTGATAATACAGATGCTTTGGCTGCTTTGCAACAACAAATTTTAACTGAAAGTAATGCAAAATCTTCCTTGTTTTCTGAAAATAATTTATTGAGAAATGAAGGTGTTATTTTAAAGGCTGAAAACAAAGTTTTGCAAGAAGAAATTCTAAATTTATCGAAGCAATTAACAGCGCAAAAAAGTGACAGTGAAAACTTGCAAATTAGACTATCAGAACACAAAGCAGAAATTACTACTTTAAACGAACGTTTTACCAAAGAATTTGAAAATTTAGCGAACCGAATTTTTGATGATAAAAGCCAAAAATTTACAGAGCAAAATAAAAACAATATTGGCGAATTATTGAATCCTTTAGGTGAAAAAATAAAGGATTTTGAGAAGAAAGTAAACGATGTTTATATCAGTGAGGGAAAGGAACGTGCTTCACTAAAAAATCAGTTGGAAATGCTGCAACAGTTGAACCAACAAATGAGTAAAGAAGCCAATAATTTAACTAAAGCTTTAAAGGGTGAAAACAAAACGCAAGGTAATTGGGGAGAGTTTATTTTAGAAAGTGTTTTAGAAAAATCGGGCTTGGTAAAAGGTAGTGAATATAAAATTCAGGAAAGCTACACCAACGAAGAAGGAAAGCGTTTGCAACCCGATGTAATTATTAATTTACCAGAAAATAAAACCTTAATTATTGATAGCAAAGTTTCATTGAATGCATATGAACGTTTTTCAACGGCCGAAAGTGACGATGAACGATTGCAAGCAGCCAAAGAACATATACTTTCATTGCGAACGCATTTGAAAGGATTAAGCGGAAAATCGTACCAAAATATTCATCAAATTCAGAGCTTAGATTTTGTGTTGTTATTCATTCCAATTGAGCCAGCTTTTGCGCTAGCAGTTCAAAGTGATGCAGGTTTATTTAACGATGCTTTTGAAAAAAATATTGTCATTGTAAGTCCTACAACTTTGTTGGCTACTTTAAGAACGGTGGCAAGTATTTGGCGCAATGAAAAGCAAAGTGCAAATGCCATTGATATAGCAAAAAAAGCTGGCGATTTATACGATAAATTTGAAGGGTTTATTAAAGATTTAATTGAAGTTGGAAAAAAAATAGATCAAACAAAAGCCAATTATAGCGATGCCATGAATAAGCTAGTTGATGGCAAAGGAAATATCATCAATCGCTTTGAAGAGTTAAGGAAATTAGGTGCAAAAGCCGATAAACAATTGCCTCAATCGTTAGTAGATAGAGCTGAAAATTAAACTGATTTTACTGTGATTGTTAAACAAAAAATACATTTTATCATTAACCCAATTTCGGGAGGAAAAAGCAAAACTCATATTCCTGATTTGATACATAAAATATTGGATAAAAATATTTTTGATATTCAAATATTTTTTACCCAAGGCCAAGAAAGTAATCATCATTTGGCGGCTGCTAGCGCTATGGAAGCTGATATAGTGATAGCAGTTGGTGGCGATGGAACCATTAATAATGTGGCACAATATTTAGTAAATACCAATAAAATATTTGGCGTAATTCCAATGGGAAGTGGCAATGGTTTAGCACGTGAATTAAACATTCCAACTCATCCAGCAAAGGCCTTGCAATTAATAAATTCGCAAAAAATAAAAACCATAGATACTTGTAAAGCCAATAACCAATTTTTTATAAATATAGCAGGTGTAGGTTTTGATGCATACATTGCTAATTTGTTTGATAAAGCCTTTTCGCGCGGATTTAAAACCTATGCAAAAATTACTTTAATGGAATTTGCTACCTATAAAAACAAGCAATATCATTTGCATTATAATGGCCAACAAACTACGGTTAATGCGTTCATGGTTTGTGTGTGTAATGGTACTCAATTTGGTAACAATGCATATGCTGCCCCTAAAGCAATTTATAACGATGGATTGTTTGATGTAGTAGTTATTAACGCATTTAAAATTTGGCAAGTTCCACAAATTGCTTACAAATTATTTATTGGTGATGTAAGCGATTTACCTTTTGTGCAAACCTTTAAAACAGATCAAATTTCAATTACTAGAAATGACATAGAAGTAGCAAATATTGATGGTGAAGCCATGGTATTAGATAGTAATATTAACTTTAAAATATTTAAGCAAAGTTTAAAGGTTATAGTTGGATAATATAATGTTTTGTAATTCAAAATTACTTACGAAATTTGACAATTAATTAATTGTTTTTCTAGCAATGATAAAAGCATAAAAAATGAGCAATAAAAATAAAAATGTAACAGGTGTTGTTTATAGTACTGACAATAACTTTAGCTTTGACATAGCCCAAGAAATTACAGCTTCAACTTTACCAAATAATCAGCAGCATTTAAAAATATTTTTAGACAAAAAAAACCGTGCGGGTAAAGCCGTATCTGCTATCAGCGGATTTGTTGGCACCACTGAAGATTTAAATGTTTTAGGTTCTAATCTTAAAAAACTTTGTGGAGTTGGAGGAACTGTGAAAGATGGAGAAATACTTATTCAAGGTGAATTTAGGGATAAAATTTTAGCACATTTAATTAAGCTCGGTTACAAAGCAAAAAAAGCAGGCGGGTAATGAAGGGCTGCTGGCAACTGGCAATAAGCAATGGACAATAAGCAATCTTTAAATCAACAAATCTCCAAATCAATAAATCAATAAATCAATAAATCAACAAATAACATGATAATAGAACAACTTTATACCAATTGCTTGGCACAAGCAGCATATTATATTGAAAGCAATGGTGAAGTGGCCATTATTGATCCGCTCCGCGATTACCAAATGTATATTGATAAGGCTGCAGCAAATGGTGCTAAAATTAAATATATTTTTGAAACACATTTCCACGCTGATTTTGTAAGCGGTCATATTGATTTAGCAAAAAAAACAGGTGCAACCATTATTTATGGTCCTACTACTGTAACTAGTTTTCCAGTGCATGTTGCTAAAGACAATGAAGCATTTAAACTTGGAAACATTCATATAATTGTGCTTCACACACCAGGACATACTTTGGAATCGAGTAGCTTTTTGTTAAAAGATGAAAACGGAAAGGACCATTGTGTTTTTACTGGAGATACTTTATTTGTTGGAGATGTAGGTAGACCAGATTTGTTGGATGGTTTTATGAGTAAAGAAGAGTTGGCAACTAAAATGTTTCATTCTTTAAACACTAAA
>CAISTO010000100.1 GCA_903888395.1 uncultured Bacteroidota bacterium
ATCATTTATGCGTTGCAATGTGTTACAAAAATTCGATATAATCAATTATTTTAAAGTGATTTATTTGAATATGTTATTCAACTGTGTTTCCCTGTATTCAAAAATTTGTTTTACTTTTTTATCTACAAATAACCAATGTAAAAATGGAGCTAAAATCCAACCTTTTGATAAATAGGTAATCTTATCTGTCATGTGAGTAATGCCATTTATTTCCTCAAAAGTATGTTCGTGAAGCCATTTTTTATAGGGTCCTACTAATTGATTGTCTGCAAATTTATAGGGTGGATTCCACTCAGTAATTTCTGTTTTCCAAACAAAAGGAATTCCATTCAGTTTAATTTTATAGTCAATGAATGTTCCTTTTTTCATTTCAATGGGTAATGGTGTAAGTATTTTAAAGTAAACTTCCTTTGGAGTTAATTTATTTAAATTTTCAGCTTTGCTAAAAAAATCAAAAACTTCACTTAAAGGCTTTTTGATAATGGTTGTAGTTGTTAAAACATAATTCTTCATAAATATAAATACAATTAGATCATCAAGAAGTTTTGATAATAAATTTATATGATGTGGATTTGATACTTTTATTATCAAAATGGATTTTCTTGAATTTTCTTTTCTTACTTTTAATTAATTACTTAAATAAAAATATTTTGGGTTTATGGTGGTCAAAAGTGCCAAACAAAACTGAAGTTTATAGTTTATATCAAATACATAACAATCTCATAAATAAGTTTTTTGTACAAACAAGTTTCTGTTTTAGTAGTAAATTAAATACTATCAATTTGAGTATATACTTTTGATATTATTACTCCTTTTAATATCAAAAAATAACTTTTACCTGAATGTTTTAATAGTTTTTTTAAATATCCTTTTTAAGACTAGTAAAGCCATATTTATAAATGAGTATTGTACTGAAATAAAATTATATAGCATGAATGAATTTAAGTTGTATTTTGAAAATTTGGTTACTCTTTCTTTTTTAAATTGGAAGTTTTTAAGTTCAAAACTTAATAGGCAAAAAACTATAAATTTAGATATTGAAAAAAACGAAAACTATCTGTCCATAATAAAAAATGGAATTATTAGTAAATATTTCCCAGGTGAAAGTGCTGACAATCCAATTGAACTTGTTTTTGCAGGTAATTTTGCAAGTCCTTACGATTTTTATTTAACAAGGCAAAATAGTATTTATATAATAGAAACAATTTCACCTTCAGAAATTATATGTATTTCTCATGCAGACTTTCAAAGTCACCATAATTTAAATTCCAATGAAAACAACATTGTTAGTTTAGCTAGTAAAGAAAAATCCTTAAAAAAATCAAAACTTGAAATTGCATTAATTTGTCTATAGCCAAATTTACATAATAAATAATAATAACAAATACCAAATATATAAAATGAAAGAAGACATCAAAGATTTATCCATTGTACTAATAATATTTATTTTAGGTTTTTTATCAGGAGTTGTAACTTGTAATATTATAATTAAATTATAAATGATTTTTTTAATAAA
>CAISTO010000101.1 GCA_903888395.1 uncultured Bacteroidota bacterium
AAATAAGTAAACATTACAACCTTGACCTAATGGTTACCAAATAGAAATATATAAAGGAAGTGATAATCAAACTCAAATTGAAGTTCAATTTGAAAATGATACTGTTTGGCTATCTCAGGAACAACTTGTGCGTTTATTTAAAAGAGACCAATCGGTTATTTTCAGACATTTAAGAAATGTATTTAGTGAAGGTGAATTAGAGGAAAAAAGCAATATGCAAAAAATGCATATTGCTAATTCGGATAAAATAATAGTGAAATATAACCTAGATGTAATCGTTTCAGTAGGATATAGAGTTAATTCAAAGTATAGATATTTTGCAATGCTCTCATTATAAAATTCTCACTTGTTGCCATTTTTTTTATTTTGTTTATCTGTTTTTATTAAATTTGAAGGACAACTTATTTCATTCATTGACAAGTTTCGCTGTGCGAATAGTTTGTAATATTTGAATGAACTTTAATTACTAAAATGAAAATACAATATGCCTCTGACTTACATTTAGAATTTCAAGAAAACAAAAACTTTTTGAAGCTAAATCCTATAAAACCTATTGGAGATATTTTTGTATTGGCTGGTGATATTGTTCCTTTTGGTTTAATGGATAAACACAATGATTTTTTCAATTATGTATCCGATCATTTTAAAACTACTTATTGGATTCCTGGTAATCATGAATACTATTACTATGATTTAGCCAATAAATGTGGCACCATTTACGAAAAGATAAAAAGCAATGTTTTTTTAGTAAATAACATGGCTTTTATCCACGAGGAAGTTAAATTAGTTTTCTCTACTTTATGGTCAAAAATTAGTAGTGAAAACGAATGGAATATTGAACGCAGTGTGAGTGATTTTCATGTAATTAAATATAATAAAAACCGTTTTTCAGTTCCAGTATTTAATCAATTACATGAAGATAGTTTGGCATTTATTAAATTAGAAATTCATCGTGAAGAGTTAATTTTAACATTGGTAGAAGACCAACATAAAATTTGTAAAACTGTGGTTGTAACTCATCACGTACCGACTTTTTTAAATTATCCTGAGCAGTATAAGCAAAGTTCCATTAATCAAGCATTCGGTGTTGAGTTATATGATTTAATAGAAGCTAGTCATGTAAATGCTTGGATATATGGGCACCATCATGCTAACATTCCTAGTTTTAAAATTGGTAACACTGAAATGTTGACCAACCAATTAGGATATGTAAAATATGGAGAGCATGGTTTATATAGTTCAGAAAAGGTATTGTTTTATTAAAATGAAAAAACAATATAGATAGAGCGGAAAAATTGTGATGCTTAGAAAGTGGATTGGTGAGGATACCAAACACGGAAAAATTTGATAAAAATAAATCAATAATTCCAATGAGTAATTTAGCATTTAATTTTGAAATTACTTTCGTTGTAGAAAACGGAGTGATTACAGCAATTAAATAACTTAATATTTCAATTGATTCAAAAATTCTTTCAGCGTAATAGTTGTTATACCCATACCCTTGGCTTTTATTTGTAATCCATTATCAGAAGTAAGCATGATGGGGTTTTCACTTATGTATTTTAACGCTACTGAAAGAATAAAATTGTCAGGTGATTTTTTGTTAAAGTCATTTGGAAGCAAATTCAAATCTGCTGTATCCATTTTGATACCACGCTTGTCAATACTTTCGTTTATAAGTCTCAAAGCTTTTTGAACATTTCTTTTTTGAACTTCTGTCAATGATATTTTCAAGTAATCCAATTCATCAATTACTTTTGCAGAAAGTACAATACTGTATTTATGGTCAATTTTCGAAATAATTTCAGGACAATCAACGAATACATTTGTGTCAATGATGTAAATGTTTTCCTTGCTTTTGATGATTTCCTTCTTAGGCTTTTCAAACTTAGATAGATCGATTTTGTCAATAACTTTTAAACCTGTAGAAGCTGTATTTATTTGGCTATTTGTTACTACAGTTTTGTTTTCATCAATAACAGCATAGTTTGAATTGCCAACCTTTTCTAAATTGCATTTTGAAATAAACTCTGCAACTTGGCCTTTATATGGCGGAACTATTTTGTAAACATCATCTAGTAAGATTAATGTACAATAACGTGCTCGACTAGTAGCAACATTGAATCGATTTAACTTAAATGAGAATGCAGGGCTTCCATCTGAAAATGCGAAATAAAAACAAAAATCAATTGTCAAACCTTGAACGCTATCAACAGTATTGATTAATATTTGATTTTGAAAATCTTTGAACTCAAATAACAGATTATCTCTTAACAACTTTACTCCTTTTTTAGTGGATGATAAAATCGCAATTTCAAAATTGGGGTTTACCTGTAACAGAGAATTTATCTGATTATAAAGTAAATCATATAATCCTTTCAGGTTTGTAGATTCGTAATAGTGCAGAGAACACCCACCTTCTTTGTTATAAAATGATGGGAGACCTGAAAGTATTGAATCTCCTTTCTGAATGGCGGATTTTGATTTTAGGCTGTTTTCATAAAATGTATTTGTTTGAAAACAGGCATTTGCTGAAAACCTATAAGTTGTTGTTAATCGAAATTTTGGACAATCAATTGTTGAGGCATAGAAAGTAAAAGATTCCTGCATTAAATCAATATCCTGAGAGATATTACTTGGATTTGCTTGGTTCACAATAGGCGGTAATTGAAGAGGGTCGCCTACTAAAATGATTTTCTTGCCAAGTAGCTTTGCCGCTGCAATAGTGCCTAAAAAGCACTGACTGGCTTCTTCTAAAATAACGTAATCATAGATTGGTGCGGTAATATTTTCTGCAGCTACACCTGTCATTTTATAAAATGTAGTTAATAAAATATTGCCCTCAGCTGGAAGAAAATCTTTAGGTATGGGTTTTAATTCCTTTACTTCTTTGGTTTCTTCTAAAGTCAAATTAGATTTAAAAACTACACCTTTTTTAGCTTCCTTAATTTCAAAATATTTTTTGGCTAGTTCAATTAATGACCTATTAGCCAAAGTTGCAACTAATACTGATTTCTTCTCTTGGGAAAGCAAAGAAAGCAGTCTGGAAATAAAGAATGTTTTACCAGTACCAGGAGGACCTTGAATTATGATTGTATCTTGACTGTGTAAATTGGTTTTGTACTTTTCAATTAGTTCTAAAGAATCATCTATATGAACTGGATTAAAATCATTTAAATGATAATTGCCCAATATTACATCATCAACCATTTTGGATTTAACTTCATTCTTTGTTATTTGAATTAAGTTAAAATAGTATTTCAATGGAGGATCGGAAATTCCAAAAACTATTTTATCACCAATAGATAATGAATTTAAAAACTCAATGTCAAAATTACTGAAACCAACATTGTACTTACCATTTAACTCTTGGTAATAAACGCCATAGCAATCAGTATAACCTTTTACAAATTTATTTCTATAAGCATTGTAAGTGATACTTTTGAAATCATAACCCAAAATATCAGAAGAAACTGGCTTGGATGCTGTGAGTGGAATTTTTGTTTTTGGTAGTTTATCCTTATCAAAAGAGAAAACGACTTGATTTCTATTAGTATCAACGTATTCAAAGTTGCCTATAAATAACTCAACCTTGTTAATTAAATCAATGCATTTAGAATCGAGATAAGATTTGTAATCATCGATGATTTTTTTAATCTCTTCTTGGTAAAATTTTATCTGAATTTCTTTTGATAGTTTTTTCATTATCCGTAATTATTATATTCATCAAGATCAATAATCTCTTTGTATTGTTTAGCCGCTTTTGCATATTCATTGACAATAAATACAAAATGCCATTTGCCTTTATCAAAAATATTGTTTAAAGAATTGTAATCATCTAAATTGTAATCGTCTGGCATTCGCAATACACCAAATTTGTTTTGTGGTTTACAGAATTGGAATAAATCTTCTTGGGAGTTAAAGATGTTAATTTGGCTATTAGTATAAACAGCAATCTTTACATTGTCTTCGATCAGTCTTTCCCAATGAAATAAATCAAGGTACAATAGACCCTTTTGTGCAGAGCGAACAAGAATCTCATCATTTCCCGCTTTTAAGTAGCGACCTTCATCTGTGATTGGTGAATTACCGTAATCACCTTTTATAAGCATTAGTGTTTTTATCTTGGCAGTTGTATTTGCATCTAATTGACCTTCTTGATTGTAGTTAATATTTACAATGGACCTAATATAAGTAGCTTCGTCTTCTGAATAATCGTCCCACAATATTTTTTCATTATCAATAATTTCCTCTTCATTATCAAAGGGGGTGCTGCCATATTCACCTATCAATAATTCAATCAATTCTTTCTCATCCCATCGATTAATAACATTCTCAAACCAAGCTTCTGGAATTTTTTCTTCAAGAATGTGCTTATGTAAGTATAATTTAAGCTCTGAATTTGTTTTCCAGTTGCCTTTATAAAAGATTTTATCCTCATCTTCCTTAAAATGAAAAGCAATTTCAGTTTTGTAAATTGGCCTAACTTCTGGAAATACCTTTGAAATTGATGTAACCTCGTGAAACACGATTTTATTAATCTTTTCAATTATCATCTCCTCAACTTCTTCGTAGCTTAAATGGTCAATTTTGAATGCGATAAATTTTGCCTTGCTTCCAAAAAAAGATATTATTTCATCTGAAACGGATGGTGCTTTGGGGCTGGTTTTGAAAACCAAATTTACCTCTGACAATTCTTGAACGCCAAAACATTCAGCAATAGGAGAAAAATCTTCGTGTAGCTTTTGGGTTGGTTCAATTTGAAATTGATCATCCGTTGAAATGAACAATTCATTTATTGCTTTCCATTCAAGGTTCTGATTAAGTAAAAATAATTTCGCCTTTTCATCATCAGTAGGTTTATAGCCCGAAAGGATTTCCACGATTTGAAGTTGAATAATTTCTTCATAGGAAATTTCATTATTACCTCTACATAATAACTCAATACAATGTTCTTTTGAAAGAAACTGCTTTATTCCGATTGCCTCTTCAAATGTTAATCCATCTTCAGATACTAGAATATCAGAAAAATCAAATTTTGGAATTTGTGATTTATCAGAAATATATTTAATTAGCTTCTTAGAAAACAAGTTTTGAGGTTTTTCTCTTGTTTCAACACAAGTTGCGAGATTTTGGTAAGAGTTTATGATAAAATAGATAAAAGTATTTTGAGGAAATCTACGATTGTTCCAAATAGATAAATCAGTTTTTTGTAAAAGAAAATCGAAATTTTTCTTAGAGGAAATGAAGTCAATAAACTTATCATAATAGGTTACTTCACCCAACAAGAATGGATAATTAAGTTTAAAGTGATTAATCAAATAGGTAACAGAGGTTATTGGATACTTATAAGTCCAATTTTGTAGTAATTTATTCCTATCAGCAATATATCTCATATCACTTTCAATTAGCTGTTTGTAGTCTAGATCAGTTAAATCACTTAAAAGTTGGCTCTCTAATTTACTGATACTAAAATTTGAATTCACACCGAGTTCACCAATAAAATATTTCTCAATTTCGTCAGGTAAATAATTTTCATTTAAAAAATGCAATGTGGAATTTATTGCATCATCGTTCTGCAAACTTAACTTAGGTTTGTAAATGTTAGACAAATGAATTTGATTTGGCAAGTGCCACTCATCATTACTCGTTTGCAATTTGATATGCGATAGACCTTTCTCAAAATCAAAACTTAATCCATTTTCCTTTTTGTTTTTGTGCAAGTCAGAAATAGACTTCAATAGCTCAAAATGCTTTTCACGCAATTCATCCTGTGCTGTAATAATGAAATCAATTTTAGCATTAAAAACATTTTGCTTGTCTGTCAACTCAACACAGCCAATCAAGGCAAAGAAATTTTTCCATTCTGCAACCTGGTTTGTTTTAGGTGCATACTCCTCTGCAACTTGATTTGCAAGTTTTAAGTTTGGCAGCCACGAAGCAATGAGTTGATTATTATTGTAATGGTCAGAGATAATACAGTCGGTTGATTTTCGGAAATTTTTATCAACGCATTTGATATTGAGATTGGTTTTTATTAATACAATTTGGGCATCAGTCAAATTGTTTGCAGGGTCTTTCCAAAACTTGAAAATCTGCTTTGCAATTTCAAGATGCTTAGCCGCTTCTATAATTGGTAGTTTGGGTAATAGAACTTCAATAACTTTCTGCAAATCAGTAATAGCACCCGCCTGCTTGAAAATCTTTCTCCATTTTTCCGCTTCTCTTTTCTTATCAATGTATTTATCAGAAATAAATACCTCATCTGGGCTAATATCTTTCACTACAATTTCAATATCATTTGTAGAATTAAACTCACTTGACAAGTAAGCCGATGAAATCACTTTCTTTGAAAGTTCGTTTTCAGTTTTCGGTTTGCAGAGAACTACGAAATGCTTAAAGGAATCTTTAATAGCAATTTCGGGCTCAAATAGACTCCAGTTGTCAAATATGAATTTCCAAAAATTGAGAAGATTTTTTTCATCATTTAAAGAAGCGTTTATATTTACTTGTTTTGCTATTATATTATTTTTGAAAAATTTAACTGGTTCAAATTCAGTGAGTGAAAGATTGATTTTACTTTCAGTCAATAAGCCTAGAAGCTCACTGTTTATTTTTTCAGTGGCTAGAAAAGTTACTTCATTTGGAACACTACTAAATAATTCTGATGATTTTAGTAACAGTTTGCTTTCTGATAAAATTATTGATTCTGATTCAAGTAAGCTTTGTAGATCTGTTGATGAATGAAAATGCTGAATGAGCCTAAAGTTGTTTGATGGAATTTTTAACCAATCTTGAAACACAGATGTCTTTAAGCTGGTTTTCAATTCTTCAATACCGTAAACAACTCCTTGACAGTATTCTGAAATTAGAGCTTTTATCTTCTCAATACCCTCACCAACTTCATTATTAATCAACTTTGCTGAAATACCTGTTAATTCAAAAAAATCTTCTTTCAAGAAATCTGCTAAACCAGTTTCATCAATCAAAATATTAGAAAGGGCTTCTAAAGAGCCTGCCTTAGTTGGAATAAACTGTTTTGATGTAATGTTTTTATCAAAACCTTCTTTAAAAGCCTTAATAAATTGAATTTTCTCATCGTCATTTACATCTAATAGTTTATAAAAAATTGGAATAAGATTTAAGACGCTGGATATGTCAATGTCACTTTCAATCAATTCAATAAGCTTATTAGGAAAAAGCTCTCCTGCCTTCTCAAATAAATAATCATTCCAAGTCAGATCTTGGTGTAAATGTGTACGGGACCCATCGGGTATAAAATTCCCATTTAGTAAAAATCCGAAGCCTAAATTGACCTTCGTTGGTAAATAAGCATAAATTGTTGCATCATCAACGCTTTGAACTTTATTTTCATTTACTAAAAAACCAAACCCTATTTCAGTTTTTTCAATACTTTGGTATTTTAGAGGTATCCTTTTATCATTAAGTGCTATTCCTCTATTTAATTCCAAACGAATGCTTTCCTCAACCAAAATATTTTTTGATTTTAAAATTCTCCATTTGTTGTCAGTATTTGAAATGCTAAATGAATCATCATTTAAAATAAAATCAATCTCCTTAACATTTCTTAAAAAAAGTAAAATTCTCTCATCTTGAAAATGTTCCAATAAAGTAAACTTATAATTACTTAGCTGCCTTGGCTCCTTAGGTTTTATTACCAAATTGACATTATTGGAAGGTAGTAATATGTTAAGGAAATCCCTTTCATCAGTATTAATAGGGGTAATTTGCCAAAATAGTTTCCTACCCTCATTACGCCATTTTATTTCATCAAAGCGAAATGAATATTCACCAGATTTCAAATAAGCAAGATTACAATCCTTAAAAATTGATTTAAAGCCAATACCCTTAAAACCAATTTTCTCGACTTCGCTTCTTTTATCACCTTCATTAATGTCACATATTGCTACAGCATTATTTACATCAAATTGGCTACCATTATGCTTTATAACCAAATAAGGGTTCTTAATATCAAATGACATTTTTACATATCTCTCTTCATTGGGATAGTCATCTGCATTTTGAATTAACTCAAAAATGAAAGTTGCTGGTTGTGTATTGATTTCATTTGAAATAGCTTCAATTGAACGAGTTAGTTTCCCTTTAACAGATTCTGGTGTATTAATTGAATCTTGTTGAATATTTTCAATTAATTCATTTCCCCTAAATATACTTATATCAGCGGCTCTAGATAAATCAGTTTGTAACAAAAAAGGATTTTTATTTTTTAACCTTAGTTGACTTTGAGCTGGGACTGCATAGAATTTATACCATTTACCTTCTTCCAGAATTATTTTCTTTTTGCCACTGTTAAATAAAATAGTTTTTTTAGACCAAACTTCTAATGGTCTATTGTTGAAATCATCAGGCTCACCTTCATTAGTTGGATAATATTTTCTGACTCCTGATACTGACCGAACATCTTTAAAAAAGCCAAAGTCTTTGTCCTCAACACTAGTAAATTTCCCAACGAATTGTAAACTTTCAGACTCTAAAGTGTTTTTTAGTCTCTGAATGATTTCTTCTTCTTTATTATTATACCAAATTGACATAGTTATATTATTTTCTTCTTAACAATTGAATAAGAATTTTGGAAGTGGGTTTGAATTTTGGATGGTGTAGTCTGTCATTTTTACAAATTCTTTTTCACAAAAACCACAAATTATTCTTACCAAAATCAGATAAGTGTTCGTTCTCAAAGTGGGGATACATTTCTGCTACCATTTCGGGGTACAGGGTGGTAACTGGTAGACTTTGTTGGCTGATGCCTTTCCAATACATAAGGCCGAACAGATATACTCGGTCTATCAATTCTCTTACTACATTTTCTTGATAGAAAATTTGTTCAACTTCTTTTTTGATTACTTTTTTAAATGTAATATTATTAATAGAAAGTTTCAATTTCAAGCCATCAAGTTGAACTTTATTTAATTTGTCAATCCTAATAAGTTTAGATTTATGATCTAAAATTTTAAATTGCGATATAATATATTTCTTCCAAACTTCCTTTTGACTCATATTTTCAAATATATTTAGTTTTTATTTTAACCTAATTGGTACAATTAATGTAAAACAATAATTTTGAAAAGCAATTAAATCAATTTAAGGTAGATTATTTTTATTGTATCACAAACAAATGTTTAAAGTCTAATTATCAAACATTAAATAATTATACACATTCATTATTGCTTTTTTTAAAATTAGATTTTTAATCAAAACAATCATTACTTTGATAATTTCAAAGAAATAATTAACTAAAAAATATCTTTAAATATTAACCAATACATTTGTAAATTAAAAATAACAACCCATGGCATCACCAACTTATTATGAATGTAAAGCCTGCGGGTTTTATACAAAAGGAAATTTTTCAAATATTGCTTATAATCTAAATGATGAAGGGGAGAGGATATTTGTTCCTCATGCCCGTAACGGGCCTTTTGATGGATACATGCACCAAACCGTTTGTTTGGATTGCTTACATCAATTTAAATTAGACCATAAAGTTGATGATTTAAAATGTATATCTTGTAGTTCAGCAAATATAGTAAGGACACATTTAACAGAAGGAAAACCTTGTCCAAAATGCCGTGAAGGTATTATTGTTATGGAAAAAGAAGAAGGCTTTAGTATTTAAAAAATAAAATATAACAAACCCAGCTTCTAATACTTGTCAATCAAAGACAAAATAATTATACACATGCTCAGGTACCAGTAAACATTGGTGTGGAAAATTAAAATCAGCCACCACATTGGATCTTGCCAGTTGTTAATTAAATAAAATATTACCACAAATATTAACGAATATATTTGAAGTCTAACATGGAAAAACAAGTCAATTTAATTTCAACCAATGAAATCAATGAAAAAATAGTATTAGGCGTTTTAGCTGCTCATAATCCTACTTTAGAGAATTATTTTTTACGCTTAAAGTCAGATTATTTTGAGTTAAAAGTACATCAACAGATATATGATGTAATGTTGGAATTATTTAAATCAAATAACCCAATAGATGTAATTATTATAAAAAATTGTTTGTATGATATTTGGAATGACACAAATTGGAATGAAATATTAGCAGATATCTCGAATTTTGAAACGTACCATTCTCAGATTGATTTTTTTGTAAGGGCGTTGCAAGAAAATTATATTAACAAGCAGCTGGCAACTACTGCACTTGTGATGGGTAATCAGGCAACTGATAAAACAGAACGAATAAATGCTGCCATTATGCAATTGATGGAATTGAAAAAGCTAATATCATCAGCTGAGGGTAAAAGCATTTCAAAATTAATAGATCTATTTAATGAAAGTAAAGGTTTATTCGAAGAGGATTTACTAGTAAAAACAGGTTTGGTAGCTTTAGATGAAAAACTAAATGGTGGCTTTGAACAAAAGCAAATGATAATAATAGGAGCAAGACCTGGTGTTGGGAAGTCGGCTTTACTCATGAATATTTTTAATCAAATATTGTTAGAAAAGAAAAAGAAAGTGCTGTTTGTATCATTTATGATGAATCCCAAAAGGTTTTTAGCACTCCTGTTATCCAATAAAATAAAAGCACCTTTTAATCAAATAGTAAAGGATTTTACTCCATCAAATTATAAGGAAGATTGTAAAGAAATAACAGCAGCCGAAGAAAGTGGTATGTTTAAGTATCATTTTCAAAAGGATAATGATATTGTTAGTTTATTGGCGGAAATAAGTAGTCAAAAAATTAAGAATGGATTGGATGTTGTTATTATAGATAGTTTGCAACAATTAGAGGATTTGAATCCGATTTTTTATCAAAATAGAAATACCAGTTTGGGTAAAAATTTAAGGAGATTGAAACAGTTAGCACAAGAGATGAACTTACTAATAATTATAGGTTCTGAATTGAGTAGAAATACTGAAAAAAGAGGTTCGGGAAGACCTGTATTGAGTGATTTGAAAGACAGTGGATGGATAGAGGAATTAGCAGATAAAGTATTATTGATTTATAGACCTGAATGTTACAATTTCACAGAATGGGACGATGGAACTCCAGCATATAAAGAAGCTGATATAGATGTTAGCAAAAACAAATTAGGTCAAACAGGAAATGTAAGGGTTTGTTACGACAGTGAAACCTTTGCTTTTAGTGATCATAAATATGGGTATGTGCATGCACAGGAAGGAATGCACATACCAACAACTAGAATGGATGAATTTTAAAGAAACTGTTAAATAATAAATTGGAGATTAGGCACTCACGAGCTTAGGTTGTTGTAACTGCAATCGTAGAAAAAAAACGTGATATGTTTATCTATTTTGCTTCGCAAAATAAGTTGCATTGGAGATCTACTATTTTGCCCTTTGTATGGAAATACAAAGGGCGTTTAACAAACTAAAAAGAGAAAAAATGATTGAAAAAAAATTACACTGGCGTACCCAATTATTTTTAAATGCAAGAACCAACAAGCAGCTTTCAACAAGTTTGATTTGTAAAGATACATTGCTTGCTGAAGTAATAGAAAACCCAGTTTATACAAAGTTTACCATTCCGAAGAAATCAGGGGGATTTAGAATTATTCAGGTACCAGATAAGAATTTGAAAAGGATACAGAAGAAACTAAGTTTTGTGTTAAATGACTTATATATTCCAAATGAAAATTCGCATGGTTTTGTAAAAAAGAGTAAAAAAACATCGTATCATACTTTAAGTAATGCAAAGGCACATATAAGTAAAAACTTTGTTTGGAATATAGATATAACCGATTTTTTCTCATCGATACCCACAGCAGCGGTAGCAGCAAACTTAATGGAGCCACCTTTTAAATTTGTAGCAGAAAAAGCAAAGTATATTGCATTGCTGATATGTTATAAAAAACAATTACCAACGGGTTCGCCTTGTTCTCCAATTGTATCCAATATTGTATGTAATAATTTGGATAAAAAAATGCAATCTTGGGTGAATGAATTGAATAAAACAGATGAAAATTTACACTTGGTATTTACACGTTATGCCGATGATATTACTTTTAGCAGTTCTGATCAGTTAAGTAATATTCAAAAGCAAGAAGTTTATGATTTACTGGCTGAATATGGTTTTGCAGTAAATGCAAAGAAAAACAGGGAACAGCATAAACTCCAAGCGCAATGGGTAACAGGCATTAAAGTAAATGAAAAGCCAAATTTAGACCGTAAATACATTAGGAATATTAGGGCTGTATTGTACCAAATGAAGAAAAATGGATTAGAGGAATCAACGGCAAAATATTTTGAAATAACACAAGAAGTATCTATTTTAGATATGGAGAAATTTGTTAATGTTATTAAAGGTAGAATTGCTTATTTGGGTTTTGTGAAAGGAAAGGAAGATGCTAATTACATGAAATTTAAGAATGAAATAGGGCAGTATGTTAACATATGTTATGGGGCATTTGGAAAGGTAAGTTTTGGGAAAGTCTGAGGTTTGAATTGGGAGATGAGAAATGGGAAATGAGAGTTGGAGATTTTGAATGGAAACTATATTCAATGTCATATTGAGCCTGTCTAATCTAGAAACGTAAAAAACTAATGAATAATAAATTTTAAATATAACAATATGGATTTAAATAATTTAATTTATTTGCCAAAATTGGCAAATTCGAATAATGATGAACAATTTTTAAGAATAAACTCCCAAAAGGATGAACTGATAATTAAATATCTTAAGTTATTTGATAGTTTTGATGAAATTAAACTTTTTCATATTGATAAATTACAATCAACTGGCCCTGAATTGAAAAACTTGATAATACATTTTTATCCAATTAAAGGAGATTTTTTTAAGATTTACGATGAAGAAAATGATAGTCTAAGTCTAGTTTTGAGTGTCGATACTAGTATAAATAAAACTATTACATTTAATCCAAAGGATAAAAAAAA
>CAISTO010000102.1 GCA_903888395.1 uncultured Bacteroidota bacterium
AAAAAATAAATGAGGAAATTGATGTTTTAAAATCTAAAGTAAATTAGTATATTATAATCTATAACAATCTCTTTATATATTAAATAAGCTAAGTTTTTTTGTATATAAATCCGAATATTTTACCTGAACATATTTTACAAAAACAATGTTTATTTTGAATTTATTTAAAATGGTGTACTAATTATAAAAATAACATTAAAGAACTTTCCTCCTATTTTGCTTGAATTTATTTTCATGAAAATAGATTTCCGTAATTGAAATAAAAATTACCGAAACTTTTATCTGATTAGGAATGTTAGTTGTATGTTTGCCAACCATAACAAAAAGACTAAATAAAATGAATATGACTGATAAAACCGAATTTTTAAACGTATACGCTGAACAAACTCCTAATCCAGAAACGATGAAGTTTGTTTTCAATAAAATGATTTTACCTGATGAGGCAGAAGATTGCCCAAGCAAAGAGAAAGCAAATGCATCGCCATTAGCAAAAA
Source organism: uncultured Bacteroidota bacterium (assembly GCA_903888395.1). Classification (GTDB taxonomy): domain Bacteria; phylum Bacteroidota; class Bacteroidia; order UKL13-3; family UKL13-3; genus JAAFJM01. The sequence continues at coordinate 495 of CAISTO010000102.1, forward strand.
GTTTGTTTGAATTCAGCTTTGTTAATGGTGTTTTTATCATGAATAATTTTGTTACCATTACTAGGTCTGTTGGCTCAGAATGGCATGAAATTATGCCTATTGTAAAAGAATTTTTAAAAGCTTATGTTGAAGCTGACGAACCTATTTCTTACAAAACCGATAAATCAAATATCGAAGGATCTGACAATATAATTATTGCACAAATTCTTGATATATTAGATACTTATATAAAGCCAGCAGTAGAAAATGATGGTGGCTTGATTTCATTCAAATCATTTAACGAAGAAACTGGATTAGTTACGGTTGAACTAAAAGGTTCTTGCAGCGGTTGTCCATCATCTACAGTAACTTTAAAAAAGGGCATTGAAGGTCTGCTAACCCGCATGGTTCCTCAAGTAAAAGAGGTTGTAGCAGAAAGTTTGTAACAAAATAAATTAACTATAAAAAAGCTGATTCAGGTTTGAATCAGCTTTTTTTATGCTACAATTCCAATCTATATGTTCTGTGTACTTTGGTAGTTTTAGCACCTAATTTTTCAAATAATCCATGCATTTTTGGATTGAAATCACCAATCCAACCTAACTCAGAAGTATTGATTTTAGGATATACCAATAAGGCTTCATATAAACTAATTATCATTCCAGATTCAATACCTTTTTCCTGGTATTCAGGAATTACCCCAAACACTTCTCCCCTAATTCTATTTACTTTTCCAAAGTTTTTATAATATAAAAATTTTAACATGGCTAACCAATTCATTTTACCATTTAGTTCTTTAAAAATTTGGTTTACATCTATCACACTCACGTAAAAACCAATTGGCTTTCCCTTAGCATAAGCAAACCAAATTGCTTTTTCTAAAATTATTGGCTTCAATTCCAGCATTTCTGCCATGATGCGTTCTTTGGTCATTGGCACAAAATCTTCGCGATGCGCCCATGCTTTATTATAAATTTCAACAAAGTCAAGACCAAATCGTTCTAATTCGTTCATTTTAAAATGCTCAAAACTATAATCAGGATTTTGCATTACTCGTGCCGAAAGTTTTTTAAATCTTTCCATGTCAAAATTAGCATAAGTAATTTCACTGGTAGTTTGCTCGGTATGCTGCTTAAAACTAAAATCTAAAAAGTGTTTTTCATAATAAGGCCAGTTAAAGTTTTCTTTGTACGAAGGATTTTTAAAACCAGCAACCATTAAACCCCAAAAGGCATTTTTTTCACCAAAATTAATTGGCCCATTTACTACATTTATCCCCTCAGATTTCAACCAATTGGTAGCAGTATTAAATAATAATTTCGAAGCATCTGAATCATCAATACATTCATAAAAACCAAGTCCGCCAATGTGTTCTTTATCTTTAAATTGAGTTGTATCATAAAATGCCGCAATCCTTCCAATCGCTTGCCCTTGCTCGTTATTTAAAATCCACTGCTTGGCTTTACCTGTTTTAAAATGTATGTTTTCATTGGCATCAAAAACTTTTTTTATGTCTTTATCCAACGGACAAATCCAATCCTTGTTTCCTTTATAAATTGTTCTGTGAACATTTATAAATTCAATTAAATCGTGGTGGCTAATAACTTCTTTTATTTTCAATTTTTAAATAATTTAAAATGAATGATTGCTAAACAAATGTGTATTCTAATTGATTAAGTTTTTCCGTGAATAATTCTAATAACTTTTAGTTTATTATTTTCAACTTTGTAAATAAATACATAAGTGTTTTCAAAAACGGCACACCTAAAATTTGCTTTTAAAAAAGATGAATATCTGCATAGTGGATATTTATTGTATTACTCAGCTAAAGACAATGTAAACTCTTCCATTCTACTGACATAATTTAGTGCTGTTTCTGGGTAACCTTTTTCACTAATATAATTTAAAATGTCAATTAAATCCTTCTCTGCTTTTCTTGAAATCTCAATTTTCACTTATCAAATCTCAATTCCAAGCTATTAAATACCTCTTCGACACTCACATATTCATCAGTTTCGGCTTCTGCTACAATATTAATATAGTCCTGGTCTTGCAAAATATTACCCGGCACTGAAAATGTTTTTTCTTTCTCCACTTTTTTCACACCATTCAAACTTTCAATTGCATTTAATAGTTCGTCTATGTCTGCGTTTTCATCTAAGGTTACTATAAAACTTTTCATAAAAAGATTTATTTTCTTTTTACAATCTTCTAAACAATGCTTCAATCGTTTCAATGGTTACCTTATCTTTCCAATCAGTTCCAATGGCATGATTCCACATATGCGGTAAGTTATAAGCTACATGCGCCATTGCAGTTATTTCTGCATCACTCCAGTTTTTACTTAAACCTTGTGGCAAAGTTATATTGTGTTTTGCAAGCATGGTATTGAATTCCGCAACACCTTCAGGATAATAATCGGCTAAATGTTGGAATGCTAAGCAATTTGCATAGCAATGTTTTTCACCAAATATTTTACTTAGACCATAACTTAAAGCATGACAAACACCCACTTCACTATAAGTTAAACTAAGGCCACCCATTAACGAAGCAACCATTAATTTATCATCGTTTTCAGGGCTTTGTCCGGCATTTTCACTTAAATAAATATCCTTACATAGTTTTAAACTTTGTTCGCCATAAGCCATGCTGTATGCATTGTTTAAAATACCATCACGACTTTCAATACAATGAATAAAAGTATCCATTCCAGTATAAAACCATTTGTCAACAGGAACAGTCGCAGTAAGCTCAGAGTCTAATATTACTTGGTCAAAGATGGTCCATTCGCATTTTAAACCCAATTTTTTTTCCGGTCCGGTAAGCACTGCTGTCATTGAACATTCAGCGCCTGTTCCCGAAATTGTAGGAACGCCAACATGGTAAACGCCTGGTTTTTTTATTAGGTTTAAGCCTTGGTAATTTTGCGATGGCCCTTCATTGCAAAGCATTAATGCAAGTGCTTTGGCAATATCCATAATACTTCCACCACCAATTCCAATTACACCACTTGGCAAACCTTTTCCTGCTAAAATTTCATCACGTAATTGATCAATTTGTTCTGTTGTTGGTTCATGAGGATCTACGTCAATAAAGTAAACCGCATCTTCAGGTTGATTTTGTAATTGATTTTCTAAATCTTTTCCTTTAAAGAAATGATCAACTATGTAAACAAAATATTTGTTGTTTTCGCTGCGTTTTGGCGCAATAATTTCAGCCAATTGACCAAAACTTCCACGTCCAAAAACGGTTTTTTCTATGCTTTTAAAATTTTTATGCATTGTATTTTTTAGCCACTGATTACACAGATGGCACTGATTTTCTGTTTATTAAAAAATAATTTTTAACTTAAATTACAATAATTAAAACTTCAAGTTTCAGTAAAATAATTGTAATCTGTGGCTAATTATTATGCTGTTTGTGCTAAAGCAGCCTTTATCGAAATAGTCATTTTAGCCACTAAATCTTTTAATTCTTCTTCTGTCCAAGTTGCTTTAATTCCAAATGAAATTAAACGTCCAACTGTTTCTTGTGTTTTAGGCAAATCCAAATTTTTATAATCTTGTGGTGCACCTAATAGTTGAACATTGGTTCTAGCTGCTACTTTGCCTTCTTTTATATGATTCCATTGATTGATAAAATGGTACATATTGGTAAACCAATAATTAAAACCAGCCACACCATTTTTATTAAATTCATCAACTGTTTTCATGGCAGCTTCGGTATTTGGAAGGAACATATTTAGGAAAGTAGCCGAATCGCCATCAGCATCAGGAATAGTTGCGAAACTAACACCAGCAATTTTTCCTAACTCCGCCATCATAAATTTTTTATGTTTATTATTAATTTCACGAATCATTGGCACTCTGCGAGTTTGAGCCAAGCCAACAGCAGCGTGTAATTCAGAAATTCTGTAATTAAATCCTACAACTGGATGGTTTTCCATGCCACGGTTATTGCCTTGATGGTCATGCCCATGGTCAGCGTAACTATCAGCTAATTTATAAGCAGCTTCATCATTAGTTACAAATACTCCACCTTCACCTGCTGTTGCAATTTTGAAAAAATCGAAACTATAGCAACCTGTTTTTCCAAATAAACCTGTAGACGTACCTTTATAACTTGCAGCCATTGCTTGACCAGCATCTTCGATTAATACTAAATCATGCTCCTTTATCACTTGCATAATTTCATCCATTTGCGCCATTTGTCCGCACATATGAACCAACATTACCGCTTTGGTTTTGGGTGTAATTGCTTTTCTAATTCCTTCAGCACTTAAGCATAAAGTTTCATCTATTTCAGCAAAAACGGGTAATCCGCCAGCAAAAATTACTGCTTCAACTGAAGCAATATAAGTAAATGGTGGAACGATTACTTCATCGCCAGCACCAATGCCTGCAGCTGCTAAGGCACAACTTACAGCAGTACTTCCGCTACTTACAGCATGGGCATATTTTGCACCAACTAATTTGGCCACTTCCGCTTCAAATTCGCGTGCTTTCCAAATATTATTTCTTTGTACATCGTGATTGTATCTGAATAAAATACCAGTTTCTAGTACATCATTTATTTCTTTGCGCTCATCTGCGCCAAAATATTCGTTTCCTGCCATGATTGTAAATATGATTGATTGTTTAAATTTATTGTACAAATATAATTTTTGTGCTGATTAAATAAAAGATGAAAATAAGCAATTAAAAAAGTAAAAAATTGTATTATGTTCATATTTTTCTATTTTTGAATAAATTATTTATAAATGAGTACACTAGAATTAAAGCAATTATTGGTTCAAAAGATTGAACTTATTGAAGATGCTAATTATTTAATTGCAATAAATAATTTGATTGACAATTCAAATTTTAATAATACTGTATTTCAACTAAATGCCGAGCAGAAAAGTAAATTGCAAAAAAGCAAATTGCAATTAGATATGAATGACACAAAAGAATTAGATATTGCATTTAATGAAATTGATTTATGGCTTCTAAAAAGATAATACTTACAGAGGTTGCAAAAGAAAGTATTATCGAAATTTTAGAATTTTATTTTTTACAAAATGGCAATTCAATTTTTAGTAAGAAATTATCAAAACAAATAAAATCAATAATAAAACTAATTGCCAAGTATAATTATGCTGGCAAACAAACAGAAGAAGAAAATATAAGGGTATTTATAAAAGATAGAAACGCAATATTTTACGAAATGAATTCAACATTCATAATTGTTCATTTAGTTTGGGATTGCAGAAGAAACCCTGAAGAATTAGAATTCAACGCATAAAAAAATCCCTAATTGATTCACTCAACTAGGGATTTTTGCATATAAAAACTTAGTTTTTACAAACCAAATTTTCCTCTTAATTTTTCTACTTCTGCTACACGAGCAATTGATACAGCATAAGCCGCAATTCTCATTGGAATATTATATTTCAATGATGCTGCATAAACACCTTCAAAAGCTGTTTTCATTACTCTATCAGCTCTACGATATACGCGTTCTTCTGTCCAGTAATATCCTAAACGGTTTTGAACCCATTCAAAATAACTTACGGTAACACCACCGGCATTTGCCAAAATATCAGGAACAACCATGATACCTTTTTCATTTAAAATATGATCTGCACTTGCACTTGTAGGGCCGTTAGCACCTTCCACTATAATTTTAGCTTTAATTCTAGAAGCGTTTTCTTCTGTAATTTGATCTTCCATTGCAGCAGGTACCAAAACAGTTACGTCTAATTCTAACAATTCAGCATTGGTGATTTTACCTAATTTATAACCTTCTAAAGTTCCATTATTGCTATCGCGATAAGCAATTGCTTCTTCTACATTAATTCCCTCAGCGCTATAATAAGCACCACTCACATCACTAATAGCAACAATTTTTAAACCTTGTTGAGCTATTAATTTCGCACTGATTGAACCTACATTTCCAAAACCTTGAACAGCGCAAGTAGCACCTATTGGGCTAATACCTAATTTACCTAAAGCTGCTCTGGTTGAAACCATTACACCTCTGCCTGTAGCTTCTACACGGCCTAAAGAACCGCCTAAAACAATTGGTTTTCCGGTAACAACAGCTGGTGAAGAACGGCCTACTAATTTTGAATATTCGTCCATGATCCAAGCCATTTCTTGCGGACCAGTTCCCATATCAGGTGCTGGAATATCTTTATCAGGACCAAATACATCAACCATCATATCAGTATAAGAACGAGTTAATCTTTCTAACTCACCTTTACTCATACTTTTCGGATCGCATTTAATACCACCTTTTCCACCACCATAGGGAATTCCTACAACCGCACATTTCCATGTCATCCAAGCTGCTAAAGCTTTTACTTCATCTAAATGTACATCCATGCTGTAACGAATTCCACCTTTACTTGGACCTAAGTTTGCGTTGTGAACTACTCTAAAACCTTCAAATACTTTCACTTTACCGTCATCCATTGTAACAGGAATATTTACAATTACTGTTTTTTGTGGGGCAATTAATACGTTGTAATCACTTTCGTCAAGTCCAATAATTTTGGCTGCTTGATCAAATCTTTGTTTCATAGACTCAAATGGGTTTTCTGAGCCATGTTTAATCACGTTATCTCTTTGTGACATGTTTTTTTTGTTTTTAAATTTTAAAAATAATAGTTCGACAAACCTAAACATTTTTAATAAAAATGCTAATAAATATGATTCACTTATCCACTTGATTGATGTTAGTTGTTATACTTTAGTTAATGCGCTGAAGCCCAAAATATACAAGTTGTTTGGGGTTATAATAATTATGATATTCTGCTCATTAATTCTTGCGCAGTATGTGTAATAATCACTTTTTTTGACTCCTCTATATTCACTTTGGATAAGTGTTCATAAGCTAATTTTAAGTATATTTCTTTTTTGCCTTCTGCAAATTCTTGTATTTTATACTTGTTATAAAGTGATAAAATTACTATTATTTTTTCATTATCATTTTGGTTTTTCATTGCTTTTTCAAGCAATAATTGATCATCTTTATGAACCGAATCAATTAATTCTATTAATAACAATGTTTTTTTATTAGCAATTATATCACCGCCAACTTGCTTACCAGTAATACTTCCATCACCAAAACTATCTAATATATCATCTTGAATTTGAAATGCTAAACCTATATTTATTCCAAAGTCGTATAAATGCTTTGCATCTTCCTTATTTGCACCACCAATGATTGCACCTATTTTAAGCGAACAACCTAATAAAACTGCAGTTTTTAGCTTTATCATTTCTAAATATTCTTCATGAGAAACACTTTTTTGGGTTTCAAAATTCATGTCTATTTGCTGACCTTCACACACTTCAACTGCTGTATTATTAAACACATCCAATAGTTCTCTGATATCAATATCATTGGTTTTGCAAAGCAATTGCGTAGCTTTTATCATCATTAAATCGCCACTTAAAATGGCAATTGGCATGTTCCATTTTTTATAAACAGTTTCCTTTCCCCTGCGCAAAGGAGCATTGTCCATGATGTCATCATGAACCAACGAAAAGTTATGAAATAACTCAATGGAATGGGCAGCATGCAAAGCTTTTTCAACATTTTCCTCAAATAAATTACAAGCCATGAGCGATAAAATTGGCCTTAATCGCTTGCCTCCCAATTGCATCATATAGCTGATTGGCTCATATAATTCTTTTGGGTTTTTACCATATTCAGCCTCATTGATATGGCTGGTAAATAATTCAAATAGTTGCTGGTATGTTTTCATTTTAAGGTTTCAAACTTATGTTTTTTTTGTTTAAAAATAATTAGAAAGTCAAATATGATTGTCATTATTTTTAAAAAAAAATATTTTCAAATTAAACATTTAATTGTTTTAAAAAGATTCAAAAAAACTTTATAAAACCTCATCAATAAATTGGCATTTTCTTTAAAAATACTTACCTTTACCCCCTTTAATCAAACCAATAATTGATTGTAGTTAATACACAACCATTCGCTTTAGTTTATACACTTGTAAACCATTCTTACTTAGGCTTTATATTAGAACCTCATATAGTTCAAATAAATAGCTTGGGAAAATACTCGCTTACCCATCAACGAATTTTTACCAAAACCGCTGATTATTTTTCAAAATGCATTCAAGAAAAAGATTATGAAATTATTGCTTTATTAGATGAATTAGATGACGATTATTTATTTAAAAAATTCCATACCGACACCAAAAAGAAAATACGAACAGCAGAATTCATTAGTAAAATAAAAGAATCGGTTTATGAAGAAAAAGTAAAGACTTTTGTAGAAGAGCGAATGATAAAAGCGCTTAATTTATTGAAAGGACAGGCTATTTATAAAACTGGAAACGACAATAATCCAACCTCTATGAAAATTAATGTTTCCAATGAAAAAGCTTCGGTTTTGTTTCATTTTAAACGTGATGCAGAGGGTACAAGGTATTTTCCAACCATTAAATTCAAAGGTGTTCGTGTAGAATTTATGTTCAAAAATGCGGATATCATTTCTTATAATCCTGCTTGGATGCTTTTAGGAAATGATTTATTTGATTTTGAGAAGGACGTAGATGGAAAAAAATTGTTTCCGTTTTTAAATAAGCGATTCATACAAATCAATAAATCATCGGAAGACACGTATTTTAATAAATTTGTTTATCAACTTATTGAAAAGTACAATGTTTTTGCGGAAGGCTTTGCAATAAATACTAAACAATCTGAGGGCAAAGCAATATTAACTATGCAGCAGGTTATTGGTAACGATATTGCTTTAAAACTCTCCTTTAATTACGATGGCGCATCGTTTGATTACGGCACGCTAAACAAAATATCGGTGGTAGTAAAAAAAGAAAATGATAATTATACTTTTACTAGAACGAAAAGAGATTTAGTATTTGAAGCCGAAAAGTTTTTGGCTATAAATAAATTAGGTTTAAAGCAATTCAATGGCCCATATTTTACTTTAAAAAACCAAAAATCAAAGCTCAACACAAACCATATTTCATTGAGTGATGAGGGTACCAATAAGTTTGATTTTTTAGAGTGGCTCAATGAACATCATGCCGATTTAAAAAAAACAGGCATTGAAATAAAACAAGACAAAAATGATTATTTTATTGGCGCTCGCGAAATGAAATTGGAAATTAATGAGCAAAAAGATTGGTTCGATATTCAAGCTGTTGTTCATTTTGGTGAGTTTAAAATTCCTTTTATTGCTTTGCGCAATTATTTATTGAAAGGAATTAGAGAATTTATATTGCCCAATGGCATGATTGCTATTATTCCATTAGAATGGTTTGGCGATTTAAGTGGATTGCTAGAATTTAGCACCAATGAGGATGAAATAAAAATTGAAAAACAACATATAGGTTTACTTGATGAAATAGTAAATAATGGTGGTAAATACTTGCGATTAAGTGATAAAATTGAACGACTTAAAAATTACGGACAAGTAAAAGAGGCGCCAATTCCGTTGAACTTTAATGGAACACTTCGCCCATATCAGCAAGCTGGATTTGATTGGTTTTATTTTTTAAAAGAAAATCAGTTTGGCGGCTGCCTAGCCGATGACATGGGATTAGGGAAAACCATTCAAACATTGGCATTAATTCAAAAGGAACGCGAATTATTTCAAGCATATGAATTGCAAAGCAAAGTAGAAAAAGCACCTTTAAAAGTATTTGAAACCAATACCAATCCATTGGTTAAAAGCACTATTATAACTGATGCTGCAGGTCAAATTGATTTGTTTAAAAGTGGTTTTATTCAAGAAATATTGCCTAGCGTTTCCACAGAAAAAATTGTTCAAAATACTGGATTGATAGAAAATAGTTTGAATCAAAATTTTATTCGAACTAGTTTAATCATTGTTCCAAACTCTTTGGTTTTTAATTGGCAAAACGAAGCTAAAAAGTTTACGCCAAACCTTAAAGTACTTATTTATACAGGGACTCAACGCATAAAAAACACTAAATATTTTAATAATTACGACTTAATAATCACCACTTATGGCACTGCCAGGGTTGATATTGATATTTTAAAACAACACCAATTTAATTATATCATTTTAGACGAAAGTCAGTCTATAAAAAATGCAGGTTCACAATCGTCAAAAGCAGTAAGACTGCTGCGTTCAAATTATAAATTAGTATTAACAGGAACGCCAATTGAAAACGGTGTGCAGGAACTTTGGAGTCAATTATCGTTTGTAAATCCTGGACTTTTAGGCAATTTAAATTCATTCAATGAACGTTTTGTAACGCCTATAGAAAAAGGGAAAGATGAGTTTAAAATGCAGCAATTAAAAGCCATTATTAAACCATTTGTTTTACGCAGAACCAAAGATCAAGTGGCAAAAGATTTACCCGAAAAAACCGAGCAAATTATTTATTGCCAAATGACCGATGAACAAGCCGAAGCTTATGAAACCACTAAATCATATTACAGAAATGAGATTTTAAAATCGGTGTCAGAAATCGGTGTCAGTCGCTCGCACTTCACGTTATTAAAGGGATTAACAAGATTGCGCCAAATAGCAAATCACCCAATTTTGGCCAATAAAGATTATGAATTTGGTAGTGGGAAATTTGATGAAGTTATAGCCAGAGCAAACACAGCAAAAGCCGAAGGACATAAAGTTTTGATGTTTTCGCAGTTTGTAAAACAGTTAGATATTTACCGAAATAATTTTGATTTAAACAAACATCCTTATAGTTATTTGGATGGCAGCATGACAAATATAGAAAGACAAAATGCTGTTACTAATTTTCAAACAAAAGAAGATTTACCTTTCTTTTTGATTTCACTAAAAGCAGGTGGATTGGGATTAAACTTAACCAATGCCGACTATGTGTTTCTAATCGATCCGTGGTGGAATCCAGCCATTGAGCGCCAAGCGGTAGATAGAACGCACAGAATTGGTCAAACGAAATCGGTTTTTATATATAAATTTATTACTAAAGACACTGTAGAAGAAAAAATTATTGCCCTTCAAAACAAAAAGAAATTGTTGGCCGATAATATTATTACTACCGAAGAAAGTTTTATCAAAACGATAAATGTTGATGAAATAATTGACTTGTTGAGTTAGTGGATTAGTTGACAGTTGATAGTTGATAGGTTTAAAAAAAATCATTCAACATTCAAAATTCTAGTAACCTCTACTATTTAATTCATGCTGATACCTTCTCGCATTTACTTGATGTTGGGCAAAAGTTTGAGCAAAATTATGGTAGCCGCTGAAGTCTTCTTTGGCACAAAAATACAAATAATTATTTGTTGGCGCATTTAGTACAGCATCAATAGCAGTGGGCGATGCCAAGCAGATTGGTCCTGGAGGTAATCCAATATTTATGTAGGTATTGTAGGGCGATTGCAAAGCAGTATGAATACTTAAAACACGCTTTATACTGGTATCATTTAACGCAAAAAGAACAGTAGGATCAGCTTGTAATGGCATTCCAATTTTCATTCGGTTCATGTAAGTTCTTGCTACAATTGGCATTTCATCGGATTGATTGGTTTCACTCATTACAATAGAGGCCAAAATAGTTATTTCTTGAGGCGTCATTTTCAATAAAATACTTTTGGTAGTTCGGCTACTATTCCAAAATGTATTGTATTCTTTTTGCATACGTTCAAGTAATTTTTTACCCGAAATATTCCAATAAACATTGTACGTATTTGGTACAAATAAGCTAATAATATTATTTTCATCCATTTTAGCAGTGCTTAAAGTTAAACTATCATTCATTAAATTAATTAACTCTACGCTATCCAGCTCCAATTGATTAGAAAGAGCTAAAGCTAAATTTTCTTTTCGTCTTGCATATTTAATAACTAAATTTAAAGGTTCCTGCCTGCCCGATTTCAGAAGTTTAATTAAAGCAAGATTGCTCATTCCTTCAGAAATTTTATACCTGCCAGCTTTCAGGTTATCGGTTAAGTTAATCAGTTTTGCAATTCTTTCAAACGATTGTACATTTTTTAAAATATTATCATTTTGTAAATTAAAAAGTAGTCGGTCTAAACTTTTATTCGATTTTATGTAAATATATATTGTTTTTTTTGAGTTACTATTTACATTGTTTATAAATAAATCGGCAGCAATTTTATATACTGCCAAAAGCAGTAAAAGTCCTATAATTATACTTACATAACGCCAACTTATGGTTTGATTTTTCATTAATTTTATGAAATTGAATGGCACAATAAAAACATTTGATTTGAATTTATCAATTCAATAAGGTTATTTGCCGAAATATTTTCAATTTTTAACCATGAAATTCAAAAAAACAATACTCATAATATCTTTGTTCGCTGCTTTTTCCCATTGCAAAGCACAAAATAAAATAAGCAAATATGATTTAAAAGAATTGTGCAAAAATTTGTCGGGAAATTATTCTAATGCATTACAAGCAAAAAACGACAAAATGTTTAATAAAAAGTCACTTACAATTACTCCTATTTGGCAAAATAAAAAAAATGAACTTTGGTTTTTGGAAGAACTAGCAAATTTTGAAAATATCAATAAAAACAATAATAAGATTGTATTTAGAATTTTTAAAATGAACGATTCAGTAGTTGTAAAACAAATATATACAATCAAAAAATCAACTGTATTAAGTCAATACACAACTACTGATAATTATATTCAAAACTTAACAAGTAAAAATATAATTTTGAGGCCGGGTTGTGCTTTATTTTTTAATAAAAAAAATGAAATTTATTATGGTAGAACACATGATACAGATTGTCCAAGTTCTATAAATGGAGCAAAGTTTGAAAGCAGGAATGAAACAATTTCGCCAAATGCTATTTTTATATTAAACCAAGGATTTGACAGCAATGGCAAACAAGTTTGGGGCAATACAAAAGGTGAATTTAAATTTTTTAAATAACAGAAAAACAAATATTAATGATAGTAATTACAGGTGCAGAAGGATTTATAGGTTCATGTTTGGTAGCAAAATTAAACCAATTAAATTATAACGATTTGATATTGGTAGATGATTTTGATACTTGTCCAAATAGAAATTTGAACTTAGTTGAAAAAAAATATACCTCCAAAATTGAAAGAAAAAACTTTTTTAATTGGTTAGAGATAAATGCCAATCAGGTGCAGTTTGTTTTTCATATTGGCGCAAGAACTGATACAACTGAAACCGATGAAGCAATATTTAAAACGTTAAATTACGATTTCAGCATTGCACTATGGAACATTTGTGTAAAAGAAGGAATTCCTTTGGTTTATGCATCTAGCGCTGCTACTTATGGCGAAGGTGAAAACGGTTATGATGACGATGAAAGCAAATTAGATTTATTAGCACCATTGAATCCATATGGTAAATCGAAAAACGATTTTGATAAATGGGCCGTTAAGCAAGAAAAACAACCTTATTTTTGGGCTGGCTTAAAGTTTTTCAATGTGTTTGGCCCTAATGAATATCACAAGGGAAGAATGGCATCTGTTATATTTCATTCTTTTCACCAAATTAAGGAATATGGCAATGTGAAACTTTTCAAATCGCATAAAGCAGAATATGCAAATGGGGAACAAATGCGCGATTTTATATATGTAAAAGATTTATGTGATGTTTGTGTGTTTTTATTAGAAAATAGAAAAAAAAGTGGCATATATAATTTAGGAACTGGGCAAGCCAGAACTTGGAATGATTTGGTAAATGCAATTTTTAAAGCAATGAATTTGCCTTCAAATATTGAGTACATAGACATACCTGAAGACATTAGAGGCAAGTATCAATATTTTACGGAAGCTAACATGGATAAGTTAAGAAACATTGGCTACAACAAAGAGTTTACAAACGTAGAAAATGCAGTAAATGACTATGTAAACAACTATTTGAATAACAATAAATTTGAGTAGAGACGTTGCGTGCAACGTCTCTACAAAAAAAATCATAAATCACCATTCAACAATCATCCATCACAAATCAAAAATAAAAGCTGGTGTTTAAAGATAAAAAATTACTTAAATATTTTGTTCAATTCCTGATTTCGATACTGTTATTACAGCTTTCGTTTTTGGCTGAACAACGATTTTTAAAAAACACGCCACAGCAGCAGCAAGATACATATATTCGCTTACAAGAGACCATTAGAAACAAAGAACTTTCTTTGGTAAAAAACTATCAGAAGTTACTAAAAGATACTATCAATTACGAAAAAAGCTGGTTAAATATAAATGATATTGCCAAACAAGAAAATTGTTATATTCAAATATTTAAAAACGATACCTTATTTACCTGGACAAGTAATTTAATTAATGGACAGAAGTTTGGAAATAAATTTAAAGATGGCATAAGTTTTATTGTAAATAACAATGGTTCTTACTTGGCTTACAGTAAAATAAGTGGCAGCTTCCAATTCATTATTTTTTATAATATTTACGAAGGTTATAACTATAAGAACCAATATTTAAATAATAAATTCAATGATGATCTAGCCTTTTTAGATAATGGAATCATTAGCCCGCAACCTTTAAAAGGCTTTTCCGATATCAAAGATATTTCGGATAAATACCTATTTTCCGTTGAAATTTTTAGTAAAAACTACCTAGATAATTTTTGGTTAATTATACTTTCCATTTTTGCCTTAAGTTATTTCTGCATTAGGCTACATTTACTTTGCAATCATTTATTGTATTTGAACATTGCATTTGGAACATTTTTCTTCTTTTTGGTCATGTTTTTTGTTAAAAAAATATTGCTGATTTACCAGCTTCCATCCTATTTATATAAACTCCCATTATTTAGTCCAATAATATATGCCACGAACGATTTTGTTCCTTCTCTTGGCGATTTTTTAGTTGTAGCATTGATTGCAGTTTGGTTTGTAATTCTTATTGACTCAAAAAGAATTTTAAGCATCAAAGAAAACAATGTTTATATTAAATATTCCAAACTTTTTTTCTATGTATTAATCACCATCATATCAATAGATTCAGGTATTGACAGCATTAAAAGTTTAGTTTTCGACTCTCAAATATCATTCAGTTTAAAGAATGTTTATTTGTTAAGTCAATTTAGTTTTTATGGTTTATTCATTGCAGTAATTTTATTGGGAGTTATCCATATTTGTGTTAAAAATTGTTATTTATTTATTACAAAAAACAAGTTTAATAATTGGGTGCTTGCCGCAATTATTCTAACTATTTATTTTATTATTCATCCTTTAATTATTCAATATATTTTTGACAGGAAACACATTTATTTTTTAGGATCTTCGTGTTTAATTCTTGCTTTTGTGGCTTTTAATTATTTTGTTTCAAAAGCAAATAGATTCCAACATTATTTTATTTTAGTTATTCTTATTTCATTTGCTACCAGTTATGCTGTTAATTATTTTTCCGATTTAAAAGACATAGAAAACAGACAGCTTTATGCTAGCAAATTGATTTCTCAAAACGATATAAATACCGAATATTTTTTACGTGATATTGAGAAGAAAATTTTAGTTGACAAACAAATAAAATATTACTTTTTAAATGAAATGGCCTCTAAGTCGCAGTTCAAGAAAAGCATTCAACAGCTTTACTTTACAGGCTATTTAAGCAAATATGAAGTAATTATTTACGACTATGATTCAATAGGAAATCATTTGAATGAAAGGAATAATATTTCCTATAATCAGTTGAATGAAATTTATCAAGATCAATCCATTGAAACCATCGATAAATATTTTAAATATTTAAAAACAAGTAGTTTTTTAAAAGGATATTTATCGAGGTTTTTGGTAAAAAATGGCCGGGTGAATTTGGGTTATGTATTTATTCAATTGCAGCCAAAACTCATTCAAGATGAGAATAGATTTGAAGAATTACAATTAGAAGGAACAAGTAATACAATTGGATTCAAAAAATTTGATTACAGTTATGCTATTTATAAAAACAAAGCATTAATAAGTCAGAGTGGAAATTATCCATACAGAACAATCAATAGTAAAACCACAGAACAAGAAATTTTTACCAATTATATTGAAAACGATTTTGAACATTTAGAATATAAAAACGATAATCAATTAACTGTTATCGTAAGTAAAAAACATGAAGCATTTTACGAGCCATTGGGTTTATTTTCATTGGTATTTACCTTTTTTACTTTACTACTTATTTTTTCACTAACGCTTTACACACTAGTAAATTCAAGGTTCTTAAAAGAGTTTAAATTACACAGGAGTAGAACTTATCGATTTTTAAAACATTATATCAATCGGTTTTTATTTATTAAAGATCCCGATATAGTTTTGATTAGAACCAGGATTCAGGTTTCAATTATTTTAATTGTATTTATTACATTAAGTATTACTGCTTATGTTACCATTAGTTTTATTCAATCGGAATATAACAGCAAACAAAATGAAAAATTAAGCAGAAAAATCAGAAGTGTAGTAAATACTTTACAAGGCGAGGCATCTGATTATATTGTAAAGAAAAAACAAAATGAAACTAAAGCTTATATTAACCAATTAGCCGATTTTTATGATACTGATATTAGTATCTATAATTTAAATGGAAGACTAGTTGCAAGTAGTATTAGTAAGGTTTTTGATGAGGGTGTAATTTCTGATTTGATAAATCCTACCGCTTTTTATCATTTAAGTAAATTGAAAGAATCTCAGTTTAGTCAATCGGAGCAAATTGCTGATTTCAGCTATTTGGCTGCTTATGTTCCTATATATAAAAATGAAAATGATTTGATAGGTTATGCCCAACTTCCTTACTTTAGTAAACGTGCAGATTTATTAAGTGAAATTTCAAGCATTGTTGTAGGTTTTATAAATTTATATGCTTTGCTATTTATAATAATTGGAATCATCGCTTATATTATTTCACATAATATTTCATATCCACTTATATTAATTCAACGCCAGTTAAGTATTACCAATTTAGGAAAGAAAAACGAACCCATTTTATGGAACAGAAAAGATGAAATTGGCGACCTTGTGAAGCAATATAATTTAATGATTGACAAGTTAGAGGAAAGTGCCAATAAATTAGCACAAAGCGAACGTGAAGGTGCTTGGCGAGACATTGCTAGACAAATAGCACATGAAATAAAAAATCCGTTGACACCAATGAAGCTAAGTGTGCAGCATTTACAGCGTGCTTGGAACGATAAGCACCCAAAATTAGAAGAAACATTTCATAAGGTAAGTAAAACTATTATTACGCAAATTGATGTGTTAAACGACTTGGCAAGTGAGTTTAGTAATTATGCAAAAATGCCAACTCCTGAGTTTAATAATATTAATTTATTGGAAGCCATTCAACCAATTATTGATCTAAATCAAAATGATGAAAACATCAAAATTATCAATCAAATTACAGCTGATATTTATGTGTATTTTGACCATAATTATTTGAATAGAACTTTTGTTAATTTAATAAAAAATGCAATCCAAGCCATACCTGAAGATGCAAAAGGTTTGATAGATATTAGTGCAATTATTGAAAATGATTTTGTTAAAATCAATATCAGTGATAACGGAAAAGGTATAAGTACAAATGATACTGCTAAAATTTTTACTCCTTATTTTAGCACCAAAATACATGGAATGGGATTAGGATTACCCATGGTAAAAAACATGATAGAAGCTGCTGGAGGTAAAATTAGCTTTGCCAGTAACGAAAACATAGGAACTATATTTGAAGTACTTTTGCCAATTGGCAAAGTTGAATAAATAAGTTTGAAATAACACTTCAAATAACATTAAAAAAGCCTGCAATAATTAATTGCAGGCTTTTTGATTTTATAAAAATCTATTTCTAGTTTGTTCCGTCATTACCCAGCAAATATTGGATTTGCCAAACATTTTGTATCGGTTTTTTGCAATAAATTTATAAATTAAATTATTTATAAATTTTGGAAAAACACTAAATATGCAAATAACTTTGTAAGGCCATTTAAGTTTATTGATAATTTTAAATGCAGCTTCTGATTCTATGTAAAATTGATTGTTTTCATAAACAATTACTGAATCAATTCCACTTGAAATAAATTGTTTTTCTTTAAAAAAATTTGCTGCAAAATCACTTTGTAAACTACAAAATTTAAACTCATGATTTACCTCGTGCTTCAATACAAATTGTACAAATCCATTGCAAAGATTGCAAACACCATCAAAAAAAACAATTGATTGCTGTTGGTGCATTTATTTGTTATTCACTAAATCTTTATTGAACCTAACAGGAGAAAAGTAGTATAACATCAATACTCTTGAATAACGATAAGTAAAAGGAATGGATGAAAACATGGCTAAAAAAATAGGTATGATATAACCCCAAAACCTTGCTTCATGATTACTGAATGTATAAACAAGCACGCCAATTACTAGCATCATACCTGTGGTAATTCCATAACTAACATACATGGCTCCCCAAAAAAAGCCAGGTTCTACTTCAAATGTTAACCCGCACACACTGCAAGTATCAAACATTTCGGTAAAGCCATTTAATTTTAAAGCACTTTTCTTAAACATTTTACCACTTTGACATTGTGGGCACTTAGCTTTTAAAACAGCTAAGCCCTTGCTGGGCTCATACTTGTTACACATATTTATTTTGAATTATTGGCTAACTTATTTTTAGCACGTACACTTTTGAAATACAAAAACAGGAAAATTAAAACTAAAACATATGGGAAAGCCAATAAATACATAATTCCATTATTGAGGGTTTCGCCAACATTTGTATCGCCATTTGCTCTTGCCGAAACTAATGATTGCTTACACATTGGACATTGAGCATTTATTTTATATGGCAATGAAACCATAAAACCAATTACTAAAATTGCAATGATAATTAACTTGTTTTTCATACTTCAAATGTATTTAAACGACTTAAAAAATTACAATGATTTTTATCCAATATTAGTCACTAGCTAAATATGAAT
>CAISTO010000103.1 GCA_903888395.1 uncultured Bacteroidota bacterium
ATGCTAAATGAATTTGATATCTATAAAAATCTTTTCACTAAAAAATCCATTTACTAATTCGTAAATGGATTTTTTATCATTTCAATTTATAAATATTAAACCGATTTTGGTCTATAAGTTGTTTTTGAAGCGCCAGCACCTTTACTATTGGTTTTAGGTGCGGTGTTTTTAGGAGCTATGGTTTTTGGAGTAGCAGTTTTCTTTGCAGCTACTTTTTTTGGTTTCTCCTCTTTATTTTCTGATTCTTCTTTTTCATCTGAATCAGTATTTTCTTCTTTTTCAGCCGTTACTAAATTTGCAAAATCAACAATTCCAATTAAGGCATTGTACCAAGTAAAAAACTTTTTGATATCGCTATCATATACTCTTTCACTGTCTAATTGAATTAAATCAACCAAAAATTTACGTTGTAATTTTGCATCATCTTTAGCAGTTGGTACATTTCCCGCTGCATGTGCTTTTTGTAGAATTTCCGATAATTTAATATCGCCATCTAATGCATACATGCTAATGTCTTCCAATATACTTACTCTGTCTTGGTAACCAGTTGCAAATTTTTTATTAACACCAATTGTTTCTAAAATCAATCCGTTTTTTGTACGACCAATAATTTTGTGTAATCCACTTTGGCCTGATACTGCTACAATATCTTTTAATTCCATTAAATCTTTAAGTTTTTATTATTGTGCGAAAGTATCATATTATTTTAGAATAGGCACATATTATAGCAGGTAAATTTTTTATGACAATTTTCAGTTGTATAAAATGCTGTAAGCAATTGCATTGCATTTTCATACAAAATTATTTAGATAATTATTTTTACAAAACGTTTTTTTTACTATCATTGCAGCCCTATTAACTGCCCGGATGGCGGAATTGGTAGACGCACTAGTCTCAAACACTAGCGAGCAATCGTGCCGGTTCGACTCCGGCTCCGGGTACATTTCAAAGCTTGTAATTTATTTTACAGGCTTTTTTTACGTCATTATAATTATCAATTATATATTCAAATTGTGGCATTTTTGTTTATAATAAATAAGTTAATATTATTAAAATTGAAATCTTAAAAATAAAATTATGTCAGAACAAATAGAACATATTCATTGCTTAATTATTGGAAGCGGTCCTGCGGGTTATACTGCCGCCATTTATGCAGCTCGTGCCGATTTAAAACCAGTGATGTACACAGGTCCTCAGCCTGGCGGACAATTAACCATTACTACCGATGTAGAAAATTATCCAGGTTATCCCGATGGAATTATGGGACCCGAAATGATGGAAAATTTTAGAAAACAAGCTGAACGCTTGGGAACGGACATTCGTTATGGCATGGTAACGAAAGTAGATTTTAGTGGTAAGCCTCCTTACAAAGTTCAAATTGATGAAAATAAAGAGGTGTTAGCAGACACTGTTTTAATTTCTACGGGTGCTAGCGCAAAATGGTTAGGCATTCCAAGTGAAACAAAATTAAATGGACACGGTGTTTCGGCCTGTGCTGTTTGCGATGGTTTCTTTTTTAGGGGTAAAGATGTGGCCATAGTAGGAGCGGGCGATACTGCTTGTGAAGAAGCTACTTATTTGGCTAAAATTTGTAGCAAAGTATACATGATAGTGCGTAAAAGTGAATTTAGAGCTTCAAAAGCTATGCAACACCGTGTAATGAATACACCAAATATTGAAATTCATTTTGATTCAGAAACCGATGAAATTATTGGCGAAAGTAAAGTGGAAGCGGTTAGGATAAAAAATAATATAACTAACGAAATGCTTACCATTCCAATTGGAGGTTTCTTTGTGGCCATTGGTCACAAACCCAATACTGAAATTTTTAAAGATTATTTAGAAATGGACGAAACAGGTTATTTAATAACTACGCCAGGAACCAGTAAAACCAAAATTGAAGGCGTATTTGCTTGTGGCGATGCACAAGATAAAATTTATCGTCAGGCGGTAACCGCTGCTGGTAGTGGTTGTATGGCCGCTTTAGATGCGGAAAGATATATATCGGCCAAAGAATTTGCAATGAATTAGGTTAATAGTTAATAGACCATAGTTAATAGACCATAGTTAATATACAATAGTTAATA
>CAISTO010000104.1 GCA_903888395.1 uncultured Bacteroidota bacterium
AAATTCGAAAAAATAAATTCGAAAAAATATACTTCAAATGCGTACTGACTTAAAGTTGGTACGCATTTTTTGTTGGTGTTGTATACGTTGCAGACGTCCTTGAACACAGCCGTGCAGGCATCCTTTCCTGCAATGTTTTGATGTTGAGAGGGTAACGGTTTCGGGCTTGGCGAAGGTGGCGATTTTCACCACAAATGTTGATGCGGAGAACCAAACTTTGATTAACCAAAAATGTGTCTGCGGAGCACTGAACTGCCACTTTTGCCAAAACCGTGTTACCACCAGTGCTTCTCACTTTTTCATTATTTGTTGAGTTAATTTAATCATTGTCTTAAAGGAAATGTCAGGATGTGCAACTTGATTTACTGTTCCAACTATGTAAATATTTTCCTTCGGACTGTAATATGCTAAAGCTCCTGAAAGTCCTGAATGTCCAATAAAGTATGGCACAGCACCTGTCGGATTAAAAATCCAAGGAAGTTTGAATAAATGAATACCAATTCCGGATTTCATCGGAAAAAATATCTTATTCCATTCCTGTAATTCGTCAATGTAACTTGACGGAAATAATTTGCCTGTAAAAAATGATTCAATAAATGTTAGCAAATCGCTTGTAGTCGAAACTATACCACCGTCTGCACCAAAAGAAGTCATTGCTTTGGGTATATTTAGCTCATTGCTTTTGTAATATAATGTCTTCGGTGTTTTGTCGGTTGAATCTTGATATAGATAGGTTTTTGTCAAACCAAGTGGCTTAATAATTATGTCTTGGCAGTTTTCTGAATATGATTTATTCGTTATAGTCTCAATAATTTTTCCTAAAAGCTGAAAATTAGCATCTGAATAGTTTGCTTTTCCTTTTGTCCCAGGTGCAAAAATAGGGGTCATTTTTTTTGTCCTTTCAATTGCTTGTTCAAAAGTCCAAAATTGATCATTTCCTTGTGTTATTTCATTTTCCAAACTTTTCCCACTTATTCCTTTGCCTTGAAAATAGTCAGGAAGTCCTGAAGTATGAGAGAGTAGATGTTTAATTGTTAGTTCTTGAGAATAATCTTTCTCTTTATAAATGTGTAGTCCTGATAAAATTGATTTGTCAATGTACTTACTTATTTTGTCATCAAGACTAAGTTTGCCTTCTGCTCTGAGTTTCAAAATTATCGTAGTTGTAAATAGTTTGGTTGTACTTGCAATGAAGTAAGGTTGGTCAATGGTCATACTACCTGATGAACCTTGCCAAGTTAAAGTATCCTTTTTAAAGGCAAAAGATGTCCCAAACACTTTTTTATTGTCAACCGTTTTGTCTAAGACGGTTTGAAGGGATTTTTCTTTTTCAGTTGTCATTTGTCCAAATGTTGTCTGCATAATTCTAAAACAGATTAATAATGTAAATATTTTCGACATCGTCTTTTTAGCATTGGTGGTAACTTGTATATAGGTCCCATAAAATGAGACCTATCTGCCTATTTTGGCGAGATATGTGCAAGTTAGTTGCTTTTTTGTGTTACAATAATAAGTTTTATTATTACAACTATATCCAACATAAATAATCTTATTGCCTCAATTAATTATTTAAGGCCTACCTTTCCGAAGCTGCAAGATTTCCTTGCACAACATTGTCAAAGTTTTAAACTTTGACAATGTTTCATAGTTAAAAGCGGCTCAAAAGGGTTGCTTTTTGATGTTGGCGAGGATGCCAACATCGGCTAAAATTTGTTTTATGTTCATAAAAAAAGCCTGTTAGTTTTTTAACTAACAGGCTTTTTGTTTTAACTAAATCTTCTTTGTATCAGTTTTTCTAAATCTTTTACCAAAGTATTTTCATTGTTCCAATTATGCGCTACTTTCAATTCTGTCCAAATAAGCATTGCTTCGCTTAAATTGTTTGAACTATTTATTTTATCAATAGATTTGGCATATTCCACCACATTTTCTTTGAACAATTCATTTACAAAAGCAATTTTTTTGTTCAAAGAAATTGCTGTTTTTAAATTATCTATTTTCGGTTCAATTACTTTTTCCGATAATTGGAAACCATCTAAATTTTGAGCAATCATTTCATTTAGGCTCGGTTCCGTTTTTGGCATCACTGTTTTTCCAATGCTAAAAAATGCAACGGGTTTTTCCTTTTGCTCTTCATTTACCAATTTGGTTTCAAAAACCGGAACTTCTAATTTTCTAGGTGTAACCACTGTTTCTGTAATTGTAATTTCTTCAACAATAGTTTCCAACTCCTCTTCAATTATTTCCTCTGTCTCCTCTTCCTCCTCTTCTTCGTTTTCTACAATCCACCCCTCAGGCAATGCTTCCTCTGGGTCAAAACCACGTATGAAAGCATCTTCATTAATTGCTTGTTCAATTATTGATTCGGCAACTTCCGTTTTTGCAACTTCGGTTTCCGTTTCTTGAACAATTGGTTGGTGAAAATCTTCTG
>CAISTO010000105.1 GCA_903888395.1 uncultured Bacteroidota bacterium
AAAAGAAATGTGTTAGATTCGTGGACGAAAAAAAATGTTTCAAAAAATTAATTTGATACAATAATATTATGAAAAATCTTTTAAAACAAATTCTATTTATTGTTTTAGGTATTTTGTTTATTTCAAATACAAATGCTCAAAATTCAACAAAATTAAGTGCCGATTTATCATTAGGCATTCCAGTAACTTTTTTTACCATTTCACCAGATTTCACCGCAATTTATCAAGCTGGTCTGAGGTATTCTGTTAATAAAAATTGGTCAATTGCTGCGCGTTTTGCATCAAAAACATTTCAAGCAAAAACAGGAAATGCTCAAGGAATACTAAGTCCCTCAGGCGGATTAGCAAGTGATGTGGCTAGTTATAAAAATTCTTTTTACGATTTGGGCGGAAGCCTACAATTCAATATGAGTAATTTATTGGGTTTAACCAATTCTAAGTTTATGCCATACGCTACCTTAGGAGGAAGTTTTCAGTTTTGGAAATTAAGTACAACATTAATAAATGGAACTACTTCGTTAGCAAAAGATTTTAGTTCAAGACCAATGAGAATAGTTCAAATGGGTTTGGGGGTACGCTATTATTTAAATCCATCTTTCGACTTAAATGTTTCAAGTGAATATAACCATGTGCAAACTTATTGGATGGATGGAGCTTATGCAGATGAAAAATTAGATACTTATTTAAATACTAGTTTTGGAGTTTCGTATAAATTAGGCGCAAAATCAAGTAAAAATTTAGCTGATTGGGAGTCAAAAAATAAAGTAGGAGAAAAGAATAATGATAAAACTACTACAAAAAAAGATTATGCTCATTGGAGTGCTGATTTAAATTTAGGTTTACCATATTTAACTTCACCCATAGGCTATAATCCAACCGGAATGGGCGGACTTGGAGTTCGGTATTCAATCAATAAATTTATATCGGTACAAGCTGCTTATAATTATGGAACTTTAGCTGGGGATCATACTACAGAAAGCACTATTTCTGGTGTAATTGCTGATCCTACAAATTTTAAAAGTTTCAATACTACTATGAATCAAGTTACTCTTAGAGGATTGTTTAATTTAAGAAGAATTTTCTCCGAACCAATTTTATTAAGAGAACCAGAAAATTTAAATAGTTGGAATTATTATGCAGTAATTGGTGGTGGATTTTTATATTATTCTGCAGATTTGGTTTACGCTGATAACACAAAAGGAAATGTAACTTATAATAAAGGAACTAATAATTTTGTTTATGGTGCACAAGCCAGAAAGCATATCAATTCATCTTGGGACTTTTTAGCAGGAATAGATTATAACTATAATCAATCTTATTGGATAGATGGTGCTGGAGCTAAAAATGAATTAAATACACACTTCTATATTAATGCAGGTATTTCATATAAGTTTTCTACAAGTAATAATAGGGAATTAGTTGATTGGAGTTATGCTAATTATGTTTTCCCTAGAAATAAAACTAATGAAGTTGCCATTGATCAAATACCTGTAATTAGTTTGCCTAAGGTTGTAGACGTTCCAAAGGTTGTAGATGTTCCCAAAATAATTGATTCAATAAAAATAGTTGAACCAATTAAGGAAGTTGAACCAATTAAGGAAGTTGAACCAATTAAGGAAGTTGAACCAATTAAGGAAGTTGAACCAATTAAAGTAGTTGAACCAATAAAAGTAGTTGAGCCAATAAAAGTAGTTGAGCCAATAAAAGTTGTTGAACCAATAAAAGTTGTTGAACCAATAAAAGTTGTTGAACCAACTCAATATTTAGTTGATACCACTATTACAGAACCTGAATTTATATATAATGTGGTGGTTGGATGTTATAGCGTTAATAAATTAAAAACAGCAATGAGGTTTAAAAATAAAATAAACAGAATTGGTTTTAACGCTAAAATATATTTATCAAAAGATTCAAAATACTTTAGGGTAATTACTTTAACTACCCAAGATGAAAATTCAGCAATGAAAATGTTAAGAAAATCAAGGAGAGAAATTGACCCCGCTTCTTGGCTTTATTTGTACAATAAACAATAATATGTAGATAAAAGCCCCTTTTGGGGCTTTTATTTTATATACTAAATTGTAATTTAGCATATTCAAATTTTAAACTTTTTTACAATGAAAAACATCTTTATTATACTTATTTGTTTGGTTGCAAAATTTTCAGTTGCTCAATCAAAAAAGCCAGCAACGCAACCAAGTAAAACAGTTAAAAGTACCGCTGTTACTAAACCTAAAAGTACTACTGTAAAAACAGTTAAAAGCAATACGGCAAAATCCTCTAAGAATACTGCATTAGCCTCAAAAACAAATACTAAAATGGTTTCAAAAATTGATTCCAATATGTTTAGTAATGTTAAAATGAGTAAATGGGCATTTGCATTAAATTATGGTGGAACTTATACTATGTTTGATATTGATCAAGATGTTTTTAGCCCAATCATTGGTGGAAGTTTAAAATACTCTTTTGGACATGTTGGTTCAATTAGACTTCAAGGATTGTATGGTGTTTATTCAGGCAGAAACGATAGAGGTTTTAAAAATGCACTTGGATTTGTAAATAATATCACACAATTAGCAGTTCATGGAATGTTTAATTTAGGTGGTATTAATTATAGAAAAAAGAATCCAAATACTATATTTTACTTTTTTTCTGGTGTATCGGTAAATTTCAATGATGCCATTACTGATAAAAGATTTATTGTTGGTCAGGATACCGCAAGAATTGTTAATACAAATGTCAATGTATCTGTTCCGGTTGGTTTAGGTTTGAAGTTTAAATTAAACAAATCGTTTGATTTAGGAATTGAAGGAGTTATTCATGTAAACAAATCTGATTTTTTAGATTTATTTGAAGATCAATTGAAATTTCCAGATGTTTATGGAAATTTTATGTTTGGACTATCTTATAATTTTACAGGAAGTAAAAGAGCTGAACACATAGATTGGGTAAATCCAGTAGCAACGATGTACGATGATTTAGCAAAACAAGCAGCCGTGGCCACAAATATGTTGAAAAATGATGCTGATGCTGACGGAATTCCTGATTATTTAGATTTAGAACAAAACACAAAAGCTGGTTATAAAGTTAGTGTAAAAGGTGTTACACTTGATAGCGATGCAGATGGTATTCCCGATACTGAGGATACCGATCCTTATGGATTTAATCAAATGTTGAGCCTTTATTATCCTGCAGAAACATTTAAAGTTAAAACAACAACAGATGTGATGAAGTTTTCTGATTCAATTCCAGTTTCTGATTTTATAACTTTAAATACAGATGGATATGGTTTACCAATTATAACTTTTGCTCCTAATAAATATGATGTTCTTGTAGAACAATATCCTTTGTTACAACAAATAGCTAGAATTATGAGAATAGATACTTCTGTAAGCGTAGCTATCATTGGTCACGCTGATAATAATAAGCCAGACCTAACCCAATTAACAATTGCTGAAAAAAGAGCCTTAGCTGTTAAACGTCAATTAGTTAAAATTTATGAAATTGAGAGTAATAGGATTCTTATTTTTAGCGAACGTGATACTTTTGTAAAAAAATACAAAATGCAAACTGAAGGACTAGACAGAAAAGCAGAATTTAGATTAATTAGAAAACAACAGTAAAATTGATTTATAAGAATTTAAAAAAAGAGGTTCATTCAGATGAACCTCTTTTTTTTATGTAAAATACACTTTGTAATTTGTTTTAAATACATCAAATTTGCAAAGAAATAAAACACAATGGCTGTATATAAATTTAAACTAACATTTGAAGATTACGAAGACACCTATCGAGTAATTGAAATAAAATCTAATCAAGTATTTCTAGATTTTCATAAAATCATTTTAGAATCAATTATGTTTGATCAAAAGCAATTAGCTTCATTTTACATGAGTAATGACACTTGGCGTAAAAACCAAGAAATTACTTTAGAAGACATGACTGATGATCCTGAAAATCCTATTCCTGAAATGAAAAATGCGAAGCTTAGTCAATACATCAATGATCCACACCAAAAAATTATTTATGTGTATGATTTTATGGCCTTATGGACTATGAGATTAGAGCTTTTTGGAATAGATGTAAATGAAAATCCTAAATTCACCTATCCAAGAATTGGAAAGTCGGTTGGGTTGGCTCCAAAACAATACGATAAAGTTCAAAAATTTGGTTTAGTAGAAAGTGAATTTGATGAAATCACAAAATCTTATTTAGATAAAGCAGAAGAATTTGGTGCAGAAATTAGCGATGATGAAGCAGATGAATTTGGATTGTTTGAAAAAAATACTGATAGCAATGATGAAGAAGGACCAGCCGAACCCACAATTGGTGGATTTGATGAATATTAACCAATTGTTTTTGTTGGTAATTTTGAAAATGCAGGAGTTCATTGACCCTGCATTTTTTGTTTAAAAATGGCTTATAAGTATTTTTAAACATTGTGTTTATTGCAATGAAATTTTACTGAAAAAATATGACCTTAAATTTAAAACGTCCTTTAGTTATCTTTGATTTAGAAACTACAGGAATTAGTATTTCCACCGATAGGATTGTGGAAATGGCAACTATAAAAATTAGTGTTGACGGAACAGAAGAGATTAGAACACAAAGGTTCAATCCAACTATTTCAATTCCAGCCGAGGTATCTGCAATTCATGGAATTTTTGATGAAGATGTTAAAAACATGCCAACCTTTGCAGAAAATGCAAAAGAATATGCCGAATATTTTAAAGGCTGTGATTTTGGTGG
>CAISTO010000106.1 GCA_903888395.1 uncultured Bacteroidota bacterium
GCGTTACAGCAAGTTCAGCAAGTATAAAATGTGCTAAATGGATTAGCTCACAATTTAAAAAATATGGAGCAACTGTTATTGAACAAAAAGGAATAGTTACAAATTGGGATAAAAAGAAGTATGAAATTATAAATATAATTGTTCAAATTAATCCAAAAGCATCCAAAAGAATATTAATTACCGCCCATTGGGACAGTCGTCCTTATGCCGATAACGACCCAATTGAAGCCAATAAAAACAAGCCGGTTTTAGCTGCCGATGACGGTGCAAGTGGAATTGGTGTAATGATTGAAATGGCTAGAGCAATTCAATTAAACAAGTTGGATATTGGAGTAGATTTTATGTGTTTTGATGCGGAAGATTTAGGTAAACCCGACTTTGAAGATTCTTATTGTTTAGGTACTCAATATTGGGGTCAGCATCAAATCCCTCAAAATTATAAAGCTGAATTTGCCGTAAATTTAGACATGGTAGGAGGGAAAGGAGCTACTTTTGTTTGGGAAAATAATAGCATTACGCAAGGCGAAAGTATATTAAGAAAAGTGTGGGAAAAAGCTGCAGTGTTGGGTTATTCAAACGTATTTCTTTATGCTCAAAATGGTCAAATAACCGATGACCATGTATACGTACATAAATACACAAAAATACCTGCAATTGATATCATACATTTTAATCAACAAACGGGTTTCCCAACTTGGTGGCATACTGTAAATGATAACATGAACAACATTGATCCTGCTATTTTAAAGGCAGTAGGGCAAACACTTTTGGAAGTGATTTATACTGAAAAATAGTTTATAGTTTTCTGCGTTCAATTTTTTAAATAAAAAAGCACAGCCCATACAAATTAAATTTGTATGGGCTGTGCTTTTTGGGATTGTATAATATCTAAATGCTTAAAATAGGCAATTTAAAATCTATCTAAATTCATTACTTTATTCCATGCCGCAACAAAGTCTTTAACAAATTTCTCTTTATTATCATTACTTGCATATACTTCTGCAATGGCTCTTAGCTCTGAGTTTGATCCAAAAATTAAATCTACTCTTGTTGCTGTCCATTTAAGTTGTTCGGTTTTACGGTCTTTACCCTCATAAATTTCTTTGGAGTTTGTGGCAGGTGTCCAAACAGTATTCATGTCTAATAAATTTACAAAAAAATCATTGTTCAACTTTCCCTTTTGATTAGTTAAAACACCATTTTGTGAATTATTGTAATTTACATTCAAGGCCCTTAAACCTCCAACTAATACGGTCATTTCAGGAACTGTAAGTTTTAGCAATTGTGCTTTATCTACTAATAATTCTTCTGCGGGAATTGTATATTGTGTTTTAGAATAATTTCTAAATCCATCGGCTATAGGTTCTAATACTGCCATGCCTTCAATATTTGTTTGTTCTTGAGTTGCGTCCATTCTGCCCGCAATAAAAGGAACAGAAATAGTATAACCCGCGTTCTTTATTGATTTTTCTAAAGCTACTGTTCCACCTAAAACAATTAAATCAGCAATTGAAACTTGAGACTTTGCTGTTGAATTAAATTCTTTTTGAATTTTTTCATAAGCCTGCAATACTTTTTCTAATTGTTTTGGATTGTTTATATCCCATTCTCTCTGTGGTAATAATCTAATTCTAGCACCATTTGCTCCACCCCTTTTGTCTGAACCACGAAAAGTACTTGCCGATGACCAAGCGGTATAAATTAACTCACTGTTGCTTAATCCAGCATTCAGTATTTTAGTTTTCAAACTTGCAATTTCAGTGGCATTAATAACTATAGTTTTTGCCTCAGGAATTGGATCTTGCCATAAAAATTTTTCTTTAGGTTTTTCCGGTCCTAAATACAATGAACTTGGTCCCATGTCACGATGAGTTAATTTAAACCATGCTTTTGCAAATGCAACATCAAAGGCCTTTGGGTTTTCTAAAAAGTTTCTCGAAATTTTTTCGTAAGCACTGTCAAATCGCATAGAAAGGTCAGTGGTAAGCATTGTTGGTAAATGTTTTTTTGTAGTGTCAAAAGCATCTGGAATTATTGCTTTACCATTTTTGGCCACCCATTGGTTTGCTCCAGCAGGGCTTTTAGTTAATTCCCATTCGTTACCAAAAAGTATTTCAAAATACTCGTGTGTCCAATAAGTTGGTGAGCTTGTCCAGGTAACTTCTAATCCTGATGTAATGGCATCAGTTCCTTTACCCGATTTATATTTACTCTTCCAACCAAAACCTTGTTCTTCTATTGGAGCCGCTTCGGGTTCTTTGCCAACTAACGATGCATCTCCAGCACCGTGAGTTTTACCTAAGGTATGTCCGCCAGCTATTAAAGCTACAGTTTCCTCATCATTCATACCCATTCTACCAAAAGTTTCTCTTATATCTTTTGCCGCTAAAATAGGATCTGGGTTACCATTAGGTCCTTCAGGATTTACATATATCAAACCCATTTGAACAGCTGCTAAAGGGTTTTCTAATTTTCTTCCATCAGCATACCTTTTATCGTCTAGCCATTTTGTTTCTTTTCCCCAATATACATTTGATTCTGGCTCATATACATCTACTCTTCCACCTGCAAAACCTATGGTTTTAAAACCCATTGATTCTAAAGCCACATTTCCGGTTAAAATCATTAAATCAGCCCACGATATTTTATCGCCATATTTTTGTTTAATAGGCCAAATCAATCTTCTAGCTTTATCCAAATTGCCATTATCTGGCCAACTATTTAATGGCGCAAATCTTTGTTGACCCGCACTTGAACCACCTCTTCCATCAGCAGTTCTGTATGTACCAGCACTGTGCCAAGCCATGCGAATAAATAAAGGTCCGTAATTTCCGAAATCTGCTGGCCACCAATCTTGGGATTCGGTCAATATTTTTTGAATGTCCTTTTTTATTGCAAAATAATCGATTGAGTTAAAAGCTTTTCGATAATTAAAATTAGCGTCCATTGGATTTGAAGAGGGCGAATTTTGTCGAAGTACTTGTAAATTCAATTTGTTTGGCCACCAATCTTCGTTTGAATGGCTTTTTGTTGAACCATGAGCACCACTTAAGTTTTTTGAACCATGCCCCATAGGGCATTCCGCTGCTTTTTCTTGTGCATAAATTGAAATTGCCCCAAGCGTTAACAGCGTTGTTAGGAATACTGTTTTTTTCATACTTTTATGTTTTTTTATTTTTATTTATGTTTTTATTTATTTATTGAACTTACCCGTTATTTGTAGTTTAATATCTTGTACTTTAAAATTTTTTATTTTTTTATTTTTAAAATA
>CAISTO010000107.1 GCA_903888395.1 uncultured Bacteroidota bacterium
ATCCGAAAAACAGCTCTTTGAATTAACACCTTTGAATGTTCCTTATCAGGCAGTTTATTTGTGTTCGGGCATGGTGCTAGAAGAATTCAGAAGAAAAGGTATTGCTAAAAAATTAGCCTTTGAAGCACTTTCAAAAATTAGAGAATCACATCCCATCGAATCACTTTTTGTATGGGCATTTACCCAAGATGGTGATATAGCTTCCGAATCGCTGGCTAAAATCAGTGGTTTGTCTTTATTTAAAAAAGTGGGTTAGTTTTTTTTAGCTGCTGGCAACTGGCCTCTGGCTTCTAGCTGTTACTTGTGGTTGGTCAAAAGACACAAGCATAGGCAAATTATTATTCATTCGTGAGATTGCTTTCCCGCTTAGGCTGCACAGGCATTGCCTCGCAATGACGTTTGATGAAGTTTTTTTTAGCCTTTGGCTTCTGGCCTTTGGCAACTAGCTGTTACTTGTGGTTGGTCAAAAGACACAACCATAGGCAATGATGTTTGTAAGGAAAGAAGATGCTTACAGGATGACGTTTGTTGGTGTTAGTATTTCGATATTTGAATTTCGAATTTGAAATTTTCATACTTCATACTTTATACTTCATACTTTACTTACTTTCCAGTACTTCCATATCCACCTGCGCCTCTGTTAGTTTCGCTAAGTTCGGTGGTAATTTCCCAAATGGCAGTTTCGTGTTTAGCTATTACCATTTGTGCTATTCTTTCTCCCGATTTTATTTCAAAATCTTCGGTTCCAAAGTTTATAAGTAAAACTTTAACTTCTCCACGGTAATCGGCATCTATGGTTCCTGGGCTGTTTAAAACTGTAATGCCATGCTTAAATGCCAATCCGCTTCTAGGTCTAACCTGTGCTTCAAATCCAACTGGAATTTCCATGAATAATCCTGTAGGAATAATGGCCCTGGTATTGGATTTTAAAACAATGGTTTCCGTTAAAAATGCACGTAAATCCATGCCTGCTGCATGTGCAGTTTCATAAGCAGGTAAATCGTTGTTGGAGGTATTAATAATTTTTATGTTCATATATTAAGTGTTTGAATAATTAAATATTGTGAATGGTTTTAAATCGTTTTTCAACAATGAATGCCAAAGCAAAAAACGAAAGTAATAAAATTGCATTGATACTATAAATAATTTCAGGTTCAGGGAACAAATTATTGGTCATTTTACCAATATAAAAAAGCACTAAAGCAAATACAGTATAACCCGCAAATTTCTTTACGTGGTAATCAATTGGGTAATACTTTTTTCCTAATAAATAACAAACTATCATCATGCTAAAATAGCAAATAAAAGTAGTCCAAGCCGAGCCATCATAACCATAAATAGGAATCCAAATGAAGTTTAATACCAAAGTAATTACTGCGCCCATGATGGCAATATTTGCACCAATTTTATTGTTATCGGAAAGCTTGTACCAAATAGATAAATTATAATAAACACCCAAAAACATATTGGCCAATAAAAGAATTGGAACTACATGTAAACCCTCATGGAATTTTACATCAATGTATTGTTTAAAAACATCAATAAAAAGAGTTACAACTAAGAATAAAGCCAAGCAAATAATTACAAAATAATCCATCACAGTGGCGTAAAGCGTGCGTTTGTCGGTAGTTTTAGAATGACTAAAAAAGAAAGGTTCCGCAGCAAATTTAAATGCTTGAATAAACAAAGTCATTAAAATTGAAAGTTTGTAATTAGCGGCATATATTCCATTCATTTCATTAGCTAAACTGGCATCGGGATATAAATATTTTATAAGCACACGGTCCAATGTTTCATTGATCATTCCAGCAAAGCCCACTATAATTAAGGGCGCGCCATAACGCAGCATTTGTTTCCAAACAGCGGTATCAAAACCCAAGCTTATTTTTTTAAGCTCTACAAACAATAATGGAATGGTAATGATACAGGCTATTAAATGGCTAATAAACACATATTTTATACCTACTTGTCCATCAAAAAGTGGAATCAAAATACCTTTGTTTTGCATATATGGCCCTAATAACAAGAAGTATAAATTGAACAAAATACTGGTAAAAATATTGATGTTTTTAATCACCGCAAATTTTAACGCTTTATTTTGTTGCCTTAAATAGGCAAAAGGCAACATAGTAATAGCGTCTAAGCCAATAATTAAAGCAAAATATACAATGTATTCAGGATTATTTGGGTAACGAATTAAGGCGGCAATGGGTTCGGCAAAGAAAATAAAACCGAGCATAAATATGATTGAACTAACAATCACAGAAGTTAAGGCAGTAGAAAATATTTTCGGATGGTCTTTATTGGTATTTGAAAACCTAAAAAAAGCAGTTTCCATTCCGTATAAAAGTATTACATTAAAAAAAGCTACATATCCATACATTTCCGATTGTGTTCCAAAATCGGCTTTTGAAAACAAGGCAGTATGTAAGGGCACCAACATAAAATTAATGGTTCGGCCTATAATGGTGCTTAAACCATAAACAGCTGTTTGCGATGCTAGTTTTTTTAATGAACTCATGCGTTATTCTTGCTCTTTTGGTTTAGTGGAATTGGATATACTTTGTTGAATATATGCTACTGTAAAGTCGTAAACTAATTTGTAGGCTTCGTTGTATTTACTTAAACTTATTGCACTGGCTTTATCGTCTATATCGTGGTAAAAATGATAATCGCCCATCAGGTAAAAAAAGAAAGATTTTACACCGGCTTCCGTAAAATAATAATGGTCGCTGTTTTGAGCTTTTCCACGTGAGTTAATGTTTGGCAAATAATTTCCTTGTTCATTGATATATTGTAATAATTTAAATTCAGCTGGAAATTCAGTAGCATTCACAGCAGTCATGCCTTTATCGCCAGTGGCCATCAAATCTAAGTTTAACAGTACTGCCATTTTATTTAAAGGAACAGAAGCATTTTGAGTATAATAATAGGAGCCAAGTAAGCCAGCTTCTTCGCCTGCAAAAGCAATAAAAAGAACTGAATAATCTAAAGGATTTTTGGCAATGGTATTCATTAAGTCCAGCATCATGGCTATACCGCTTGCGTTATCGTTAGCACCCGGAAACAAGGCTTCGCCAAACATTCCCAAATGGTCGTAATGCGCTGTAATTACTACAAATGAATCGGGATATAATTTACCATTTACACTTGCTATTACATTTTGTGTTTGATGGTCGATGGAAGCTGATTCAATATCAATTTCCATTTCAATCATGGTATGTTTGATGGCATTTTTTTGAATATAAATAATTGGAAAAACCGCTCTTTCGGTGGCTACCGTCCATGTAAATTTTTCTTGTTTGTCTATAATTATACCTTTAGCGCCAATGGTGTTTTTCAAAACACTTTCAGCCCTTTCCGATTGAATCAATTTTTTGTTTTGAATACCAGAAATTACAATAAAACTTCTTCGCAAAGGCTTTTTCAAAAAACTTTGAAAGGCAGCATTGTTGTCAATAGTAACAGAGTCAATGTATATAATTTCGAACTTTCCTTTTATGCTTGGGCAACCCGCATTTACTATAAAATCTCGTCCGGGTGTTAGTCCTACTGCATCAATATTTAAAAAAGTTTCACCTGGAAAAGTAATTACAGGAAATCCAAATGTTTGAAAATAATCAATGGTGGGTGAACCTAAGCGATTTTTCCTAAAACTTTCAGCTATAAATCTAGCTGCTTTTCTATCGCCTTCTTTTACATAACCTCTGCCCGCATATTCGTCTGAGCATAATTTTTCTATAACCTGTTTGGCATATTCCTTGTTCTGTGCTTTTGTTGCCATAGGCAATAGGCAAATGACAATAAGCAATAGGCAAAAAGCAATTGGCTCCCGATGTATCGGGAGCCAATTGGTAAAAGATAAATTGCTGTTTGGATTTAACCAACTGAAAAAAGAAGATAATTTTAGGCAAAAAAAATCCTTTGAAATAGTTTTTATACGCTTTCTAAGGATTTTCATTTTATAAATAAAAGTTTTTAAATGGCTACTACAGTGTATTCGTAGCTTTCCATAATTAGGTTAGCCAATAACTTGGTACAAGCAGTTTCTACCATTGCTTTGGCTTCCGTTTCGTTAGCAGCTTCTAACTCCAAAGTAATGTGTTTGCCAATTCTTACATTAGCTATTGTTGGCAAGCCAATATTTGGCATTGAACCAGTTACTGCTTTTCCTTGAGGATCTAATAATGCCTTGTGAGGCATAATATTAATGTGTGCTGCGTATTTCATTTTGTTGTTTGTAAATTATTATAAATTGAAAAAAGTATGTATAAAACAATGCTGATGTTTATTCCTAAATATCCAAATGCAAATAAACTAATCAAACAGCATAATAAAAAGATATATCGCAATTGATTGTTTTGCCAAGCAAAACTTTTAAACTTTAAAGCAAATAGCGGAATTTCTGCCACAAGCAAATATGCACTTACAAAAGGGAAAATTATTAAAAACCATTGGCTTTGAAAAATGCTTCCTAATCCAAAAATATTGGCACTAATTACAAAAGGTAAAGCAGCTATGAATAATGAATTTGCTGGTGTTGGCAAGCCAATGAATGAATCGGTTTGACGAGTGTCAATATTGAATTTTGCCAATCTAATGGCAGAAAAAATAGGAATTAAAAAAGGAATATACGACAACACATTTATTTGGTTAAAGTCGATTGGAATATTGGTAATTTTATAAAAAATAAATGCTGGAGCTACTCCAAAACTTACACAATCGGCTAGTGAATCTAATTGTTTTCCCATTTCGGAACCCACATGTAAAGCGCGTGCTACAAAACCATCAAAAAAATCAAGTATTGCGGCAGCGCCAATAAAATAGGCGGCTAATTCTAAATCATTATTTACCAAACTGGCTATAATTGACAGGCAACCAAACAATAAATTGAAGGAAGTAAGCGCATTTGGAATATGTTTTTTCATGGTATTTTGGGTTAATAATTGTTGCAAAGTATTGGTTATTTCA
>CAISTO010000108.1 GCA_903888395.1 uncultured Bacteroidota bacterium
TGCAAATGATTTTGAAACTTGGCTAAAGTTTTGCAAATATCCAGATTCCTTAAAATACATTTTTAGCCAAGAACAATTATTAATAAATGATCCTATTGAATATTGTAAAATATGGTTTGAAAAAATTAATAACCGTTATGAAAATGGAAATGGAGGCTTGAATGCTTTAATTGATAAAAACACTCATGAGTTTGTTGGTCAGTGTGGTTTATTGGTTCAAACAATAGATGGAAAAGAAGAACTTGAAATTGGTTATGCAATTATGCCAAGTCACAGAGGCAAAGGATATGCTTCAGAAGCAGCTATTAAATGTAAAGCATTTGCTTTTGAAAATAATTTTTGTAAATCACTCATTTCGGTCATTGTTCCTGAAAATATTGACTCTATAAAAGTGGCTTTGAAAAATGGAATGATATTAGAAAAAACTAGCATTAGCAATGGTGAAGAAGTGAATATTTACAGGGTAAAAAATAAATTTTTATAAATACCATCATGATAGATTTATTGAACGATCATCATCAAAATCATTGCGTTAGCAGTTTCCAAGAACTTGTTGCTACACCTTTTCATGGTGATGTAAATGCACTTTGCTGGACGCGTAATTTACAAGGTGATTTTTCTGAGATTGTAAATAAAATTTCACTCACAGAAAACATAGCGGAATTGGAGGAAGAGGAACTTCGTGAACTTCAGTTAAGTGAACAAGGGCAGCTGGCTCGGAATATATTGTTAAACGACTTAGCAATTTTAAAAGCACATGGAGCATCGCCAGTCCTTAATTTAATTAGGTGTTACGAAAGAGATGATGCTTATCCGTTAATTCCAACCGATGTTTATTCTTTTCACGTAGATAGATCGCCAATTCCAAGCGATACTTTTTTATGCACTTATTTTGGCGAGGCGAGTGAAATATTACCCAATTCACAAGCACAACAAAAAGTACTTGTTCCCGAAATACGCCTTGAACTAAAGAAACTATATGGGAAAGAAGATGCGGGTTTTGAATCGTTTTTAAAAGAACATTTTTACGATTTACATTACAAAGCATTGCCAACAGCTCGTCCTATTAACTTAGGCCTTGGTCATTTATGGCGCTTGGCAATTGACCATCCCGAAAGTAAAGTATTACCCTGTATTCACCGTGCTCCAATAGAAAAACCTGGTGAAACCCGCCTAATGATGATTTGTTAATTTATTTTTTATTTTATCATTCATACTTCATCATTCATACTTTCCCGATTTATCGGGACTTCATACTTCATATTTCATACTTTATCATTCAAAATTCATAATTTATAATTATCCTTGCGGTTCTTATTTACCAATGGAAAATTCAGTAATTTTAAAAGCTTACCAATTAATGTGTACGGCCCGTGCCATGGCCGATATTTATGATGCTAACCGCAGCATTACCAAATATGTACATTCAACCAGTAAAGGACATGAAGCTGTTCAATTAGCCTTAGCATTTCAGTTAAAAGCATTTGATTTTGCATCGCCCTATTACCGTGACGAAAGCATGTTATTGGGTTTTGGAATTACTCCTTACGAATTAATGTTGCAGTTATTGGCCAAAGCCGATGACCCATTTTCGGGAGGAA
>CAISTO010000109.1 GCA_903888395.1 uncultured Bacteroidota bacterium
ATTGCTATTTGGGAAAAAGCTTTATTAGAATCGGATGTAGAAAACAAAAAAGCAAGAATAGATGAAGATGTAACTTATGCTACATACTTAAATTTAATTGAAGCATATATTTTTGTAGATGATTTTTCAAAAGCAAAATCATTAACGGCTAAATTAACTATATATGATATTCCAAGAAGGGTAAGAAAAAGAATGGAAGAGTTAACCGTTTTTGCCTTAGCACAAAACGAACGTTTTAAAGGTTTTTACGGCAAATAAATTTGATTTGCTAATTATAATCAACAAAAAAAGAGGACTAAATTTTAGTCCTCTTTTTTTGTTTATAGCGGTTTTAAATTATTTTTTTCTTGCAATTACTTTCATGGCTTTTTCTACAATTGCGTTAGTAGTTAAGCCATATTTTTCCATTAATTGATCAGGAGTTCCACTTTCACCAAAGCTATCGTTAACGGCCACCATTTCTATAGGAGTTGGGTTGTTAATTGCCAATAGTTGGCAAATGCTATCGCCTAATCCGCCATTCATTTGGTGCTCTTCGGCAGTAACTGCACAACCAGTTTTAGCAACGCTCGCTAATATTGCAGCAGCATCTAAAGGTTTAATGGTATGGATATTTATGATTTCGGCATTGATACCTTTTTCTGCTAAAATATGACCAGCTTCTATGGCTTTCCAAACCAAATGCCCGGTTGCAAAAATACTTACATCTGCACCTTCGTTTAGCAAAATGGCTTTTCCAATTTCAAAATGTTGGTCAACAGGAGTAAAGTTAGGAACTGCCGGACGGCCAAAACGCAAGTAAACTGGGCCTTCATAATCGGCAATGGCAATGGTTGCTGCTTTGGTTTGGTTAAAATCGCAAGGATTGATTACCACCATATTTGGCAGCATTTTCATTAAGCCAATATCTTCCAATATTTGATGAGTTGCTCCATCTTCACCTAAAGTTAAACCAGCGTGAGAAGCACAAATTTTTACATTTTTATTTGAATATGCTACTGATTGACGAATTTGATCGTAAACCCTTCCAGTTGAAAAATTAGCAAATGTACCTGTAAAAGGAATATGTCCACCAATGGTTAAGCCAGCTGCTACACTTATCATATTTGCTTCAGCAATTCCCATTTGAAAAAACCTGTTTGGATAATCTTTGATAAAAGCATCCATTTTTAAAGAACCAATTAAGTCGGCACAAAGTGCAACTACGCGTTCATTTTTTTTGCCAAGTTCGTGTAATCCTTCGCCAAATCCGCTTCTTGTATCTTTAGTGTTTTGAATTTCAAATGTTTTCATTTTGTATGATTGTTGAGATGAGATTGTATTAATTGTTGCGCAAAATAAACATTGCAAAGCTAAAACTACCAAATTTATTTGCCACTATTATTCACAAAAAAAACTGCTCCCATATAGAAGCAGTTTTTTATTAAAATAATTATAAAGAATTTTAGTTTTGACAAATCAACACAACTTTAGTTGAACCCATTGCATCTGCCGAAATAGCTGTAAATTTAGCCAATCCTTTAATGCCAGCAGCAGTTTGAAAAGCATAAACAGACCCAACAGCTAATGAAGTAATTTTATCGGTTGTACCTGTTGTAAAATCAATGGCAGCAAAAGAGTCGTCCACTTTTGTTGTGTTTTTAATATTATCAAATTCAGTTGGAGTAAGGGTACTTGCTAAAAATTTTGTTCTGTTTTGAACTCCCCACATATTTATTTCTGAGTTCCAAATAAGTTTAGCACCATTTGCATTACTAGGAGCTGCAAATGAATTTTTATCTGTAGTTCCAAAATAATACACAAAATCAATAAGACTTGAGTTTGCTTTAGCAGTTCCGGTAGTTCCAGCAGTATAAGTTGCAAAATTATTAGCCAATCCAACAAATTTGTATGGAATAGTAGCATTCGTTTGGGCACCTAATTCTATTTCACTAGAAGCTAATAGTGTATTGTCAACCTTTACATTATAGGTTAATTCAACAGTTTTAATTAATCCTTTATTGTCTTTTACATTCACAACAAATGTAACTGTTTTACCAAAAGCAATTTTCAATGCGCTTACAATAAAATCAACGGGTACACTTTCCGAAAATCCTTCTTTTTGTGTAGCATCTACAACGTCATAAGTGCCAGGAGCTAAAAGCACTCCATTAACTTTAATATCAGTTTTTATAGCATCAATGGTAGTTCCTGCCGAAGGAGTAACTTTAAGTGTCATCCAAGTAGAAGTAAAAAAATTAGTGGTATCAACTATTCCAGTACCTGTACTGTCTGTAAGTGATACTGAAGGCCCGCTTGGAGCAGCTGTTTCGTCTTTACTACAAGATGTAAAAGTTAACGATATTGCAAAAGCAGCAATAGCAATTAATTGAATGGTTCTTTTCATAGACTTTAATTTTAAATGTTTTTAAGAAATTCAAAATTATTAAATAAAAAGAGAAATCAAATATTTATCCTAATAAATTATTGTTAAACAAATTACTAATTCAAAGTAATGTTGGTGGCTTGCCCTGAGCTTATTTTAAATTCTCTAATAAAAGTATTGTTACTTCTGGTAGCTCCTTTTCCTCTATAAATAAGCTTGTAGTCGCCTGGTTGAATAATTATATTGTGTTTTTGAACATCTACAGGAAGTTTATGAACCCAAATTAATTCGCCTCTTATTACTTGATAGATATCGGCATAAAAGTTTTGGATTGGATAGTTAATATTTAATTTTCCGGGTTGTGGAATTTGAATGGTTGTTACCATATTTTGATCAATAGCAGCATCTTTAAAAAACATGCGTGGCAATGTCAATACTTCCAAATCGTATTTTCCAACCAAATATTTTTCTTTGCTATTTGCATTTTGAACATGCAGTGTTTTGTTCTGATTACTTGGTCTTACAATAAACTTTAAGTTGTCGTAATTAGTAACCCCATCAATTCTTACCAATAGTTCTCCTTGAGCGGCATCTACGCCTATTATGGTGTGCTTTCCTGCGGTTACACTTATATTGTCTTTAATAACTGGCGGAATGGTATGAACCACCATTTTATATTTGTATAATGGGTCTAATAAAATGGTATCAGGATTTCCTTTTTCGTTAATG
>CAISTO010000110.1 GCA_903888395.1 uncultured Bacteroidota bacterium
ACCACCAATAATAATGATGATAAAATATTGGATTACTTTTTTAAAAAATGGGCTCAATTAATTTAATTTATTATTATGGTCGGTATAAATGGCAATAGGTTGGTATTTTTTGGCTTCCTCAAAATCCATGATGCAATAAGAAATAATAATTACCGGATCGCCAACAGCTGCTTTGCGCGCGGCAGGACCGTTTAAGCAAATCATTCCTGAACCACGTTCAGCTTTAATAATGTATGTTTCAAGGCGTTCGCCATTATTTACATTTACTACTTGAACTTTTTCGTGCTCAATCATGTTTGCGGCATCCATCAAATCTTCATCAATAGAAATGCTGCCAACGTAATGTAATTCGGTTTGCGTAATTTTTACGCGGTGTATTTTTGACTTTAATAACTGTATTTGCATAACAATAAAACGAGTGCGAAACTAAATGAATTTAATCGATATGCCAAAAAAGAAGGAATTTAGCTTAACCTAAAATTGCCCTATTTAAAAAATCATTCAAAGGTTTCATGGCTTTAAATGCACTTAGGCAATGTTTTAACAATTCTTTTTCGGTTAAATTTTTATCGTCTATTTTTAAAAATGCCAAAAATCCTTTGTGTTTAATGTATTCTATTGCAGGATTTTCGGTATCATAACCTTTTGGAGGCCTTTGCAATTTATCGCCAGTTAGGGTTCCAAAGTGTTTTACAAATTCTTTGTGATTAATAATGCTTTTAAATTCCTCCAAATTATAATCAATTTCTTGGCGAATGGCTGCTAATTTGTCGGGCATGGGTTGGTAAGAACCACCCGCAATAAAACTTTCGCCAGGTTGCAAATGAATATAATAACCACAGAAATCTGTGTTTTTTCCGCCTTTACTTAAACTAATTCCAAAATTATTTTTGTAAGGTGCTTTATTTTTCGAAAACCGCACGTCTCTATTGATTCTGAAAATGCATTTTTTAGGATCTAATTCCAATACATCATCATCAAAGTCGGCAGTTTGTTTAATGATATTTGCAGCTAATTGAATCCAATCGGCACGTAATTGGTCGTATTCTTTTCTATTTAAATCAAACCAATCTTTGTGATTATTTTCTTGTAAATTGGTTAAAAATTGAAGCAATGATTGTATTTCCATAAATTTATTTTAAACAACAATAATAGTAACATTCAGTTTTTTTCAAGGGAAACAATTGGTAATTTTTTTCTGTTCAAATATTTTTTGTAAATCAACAAACTAATAAAATAGATAATCAAAGCCATCGGAATACAAATAAATAACCAGCCAAAAATGGCCAATATTTGTGAGTTAACTAAGCTAATTATTTTTTGTATAAATTCATTGCTTGCAAAAGCTTCAATATTTATTTTAATCATGGCATTGTTAAACCATTCAACACTAAAATATTTTCCCATTTTATAAAATGGAACCAACATTACTAATTGCAAAGGCGAAACTACCCAATTTACCAATTGAATGACCACCATGTTTAACCTAAAAATAAAAGCAAAAATAAAACATAAAATAGACGTTAAACCTATAAAAGGAAATAAGCCCAATGTAATTCCAAAACTTAAAATGAGTGCTAATTGCACAGGACTTAAGCCATATGTAAATATTAAAATGAGTTTGGTTTTGAACAGTTGAAATATTTTTTGCATAAAAATAATTTTAGCAAAACTAATCCGTTTATTAAGCTTGTTTTTAAATATTAAAATATTTTTCAATTTAATAATATCAAATTTCTCAAAAAAAACATTGTAGTCAAACTTTAAAGCATTTATTTTACCGCATGAATGAATTAGAAGCTAAAATTATGATTGATGAATTATGCAATCAAATTGAAAAGCATAATTATAACTATTATACCCTGTCAAATGCCACCATTAGCGACTTAGCATTTGATCAATTATTGAATCAATTAATAACATTAGAAAATCAATTTCCACATTTACAAAACCCTAATTCGCCTACTTTAAAAGTGGGTGGGAGCATTACCAAAGATTTTACCACAGTAAAGCATAAATACCCAATGCTTAGTTTGGGAAATACTTATAACGAAGAAGATTTACGCGATTTTGATGACAGAATTAAGAAATCAATTGGTGAAGATTTTGAATACGTTTGTGAACTGAAATTTGATGGATTAGCCATTAGTTTAAGTTATGAAAATGGTGTTTTGGTTCGTGCTGTTACCCGTGGCGATGGCACACAAGGCGATGATGTAACCAATAATGTAAAAACAATTCAATCAATTCCTCATCAGTTAAAAGGCAATAATTACCCAGCAAGTTTTGAAATTCGTGGAGAGGTTTTTATGCATAAAAAAACCTTTGAAAAACTAAATGCTGAATACCGCAAAGAGTTAGAGGATAAAGAAATTTATACTGAAACTCAAATACTAGAAAAGTTATACAAAAACCCTAGAAATTTTGCCAGCGGCACCTTGAAAATGCAAGATAGCAATGAAGTGGCTAAACGACCATTAGATGCTTTTTTGTACTTTTTAAATGCTGAAAACAATGTAAGTGAAACCCATTTTGAAAGTTTAAAATTGGCTGCCAGTTGGGGATTTCAAGTAAGCGACCATTACAAATTATGTAAAAATATAGATGCTGTTATTGATTTTATAAAATTTTATGAAAGCAACAGACACGATTTAAGTTACGAAATAGATGGAATAGTTTTAAAGGTAAATAACTATTTGCAACAAGAAGATTTAGGCTTTACCGCCAAAAATCCACGATGGGCAATTTCATATAAATACAAAGC
>CAISTO010000111.1 GCA_903888395.1 uncultured Bacteroidota bacterium
ATTACTTTGCAAAAGAAAAATCTTTTCTTAAATATATAAACTAAATTTGTTAAGCAACTTATTATAAAATTTGTTTGACCTATAGCTGTAACCAGCAATAAAAAAATGAAGAAACTATTGCTTTTTGTATGTATCATTCAAATTACACTGCAAGCAAACTCCCAAGAAATGATGTTTACAGGAGGATTGGCAATGCCTTTAAATCCATTTTCAGGGAAAGACATTACTGAAAATACTAACGGACATGCGTTGAATGGCTATAATTTAAAATTAGATTACGTCATTTTAAAGCAAAGCAGTTTGAATTTTAGCTTAGGTTTTCTTTACCTTAATAACGGTTTTGATGTAAAGAATATAGAACGACAAAATAATATAATTTTCTCTCAAAAATCGGTTTACACTTATTTAAAACCATATACAGGATTAGGATTTGGAGCAAGTATTTTGTTTTAT
The DNA here is from genome assembly GCA_903888395.1 of uncultured Bacteroidota bacterium. Lineage (GTDB taxonomy): Bacteria > Bacteroidota > Bacteroidia > UKL13-3 > UKL13-3 > JAAFJM01. Next base: position 454 of record CAISTO010000111.1, read on the forward strand.
TTTACCCCATTAAAAAGTAAAATAAAAGGATTCTCAAAAGTTTCATTAGGACAATTATTTGTAAACTCACCCGAATATTCAAAATCAGATAGCTTAGCTTATTTTAAAGTATTAAGTAACAATTCAAATAGTATTTATTGGAGTTTGGGAGCTGGAATAGAATACAGTATTTCACCCCAATTATCATTGATAGGATTTACTGAATATTTTTATTCAAAAGTAGATTTTGGCAATGTTAGAATTAGCAATGTAAGTGGACAAGTAGGTACCATTATTAGTGCAAAGTCAAACGAGCAAGCATTAGAAAGTTTGAATATAAATATTGGTTTGAGTTATAAAATTTATCAAACAATAGAGCATTTTAAAAGAAAAAAATCAAAAACAATTACACCAGAATTTTAAAAATTTTTCTAATTTTTACATCATTTAATTAATGATGAGTCACTTCGACAAGCTCAGTGACCATGGGTCGTTGAGCTTGTCGAAACGATTAAAAAAAATACACTATTTTTCTATAACAATTTCATTAATTCTATCATTCCATCGGTGGCTTTTGCCTCTATAAAATGAATATTTTGAGTTCGAGAAACAGGCACTTTTTTAGGATCAATTACATATAATTGTTTTCTTGTATCAAAATACTGAACCAATCCTGCAGCTGGATAAACCTGCAAACTAGTTCCAATTACTAACATTATATCTGCTTCTTCTACTAACTTAGTTGCTGGTTCTATATTGGGAACCGCTTCGCCAAACCAAACTATATTTGGTCTTAATTGTGAACCAAATTCACACCTATCGCCCATCAAAATTTCTTCGCCTTTTATTTCATAAATTAAACTGTCGTCATATGTACTTTTGGCTTGAGTAATGAGTCCGTGTAAGTGTAAAATAGATGAACTTCCAGCTCGTTCGTGCAAATTATCAACGTTTTGAGTAATGATTTGAACCTCGTACTTTTCTTCTAATTGCTTCAATAAAAAATGCGCCTGGTTTGGTTCAGCTTCCAAAACATTTTTCCTTCGCAGATTATAAAAATCTTGTACCAAA
>CAISTO010000112.1 GCA_903888395.1 uncultured Bacteroidota bacterium
AGTTGCATTTAATTCAATATTTTATTGGTCATTGTTACTTTTTTCCGTTGGCTAAAGCCAAACGGCTATTCATCTTTTGCTCATTGCACATTGCCTCCCGATGCATCGGGAGCACATTGCTTATTGCTCATTGTTACTCCTCTTGCTCATTACTTCTTCGGCTAAAGCACTAAAGTCTTCTGGTTCGGCATTCAGCATGGTTTCGTACTCTGCTTTACTCCAAATTTCTACTTTATTACCGTAGGCTAACAAAACAATTTCGCCTTTTAGATTTGCATACTCTTGTAATGGTTTTGGTAATAAAACACGACTTGCAGTATCCATGTCTAATTTACTTGCTCCACGCAAAAAGTAGCGTTTAAATTCTCTTTCCTTTTTTATGTAATCACTTAGTTTATTTATTTCTCCGGCTATGTTATCCCATTCGTTTGCGGGATACATGACACAGCATTTTTCAAAACCACGATTGATAAAAAAAGAATCCTTAGCCTCCACAGGAAGTTGCTTTTTCAATGCTGCAGGAATTATCAACCTGCCTTTAGCATCTATTTTACATTCATATTCTCCGTGTAGGTTTATCATTTTTTTTTCTTACAACGCTGTAAAAATAAAACAAAAATCCACTTTTCTCCACTTTCCTCCACTTTTGTGCATAAATGAGCTTTTTTTATATTCACATTTTGCTTAAAAGAAATTAACAATGTCGCAGTTACCTAAGGCGCAAACCGTGAATAACCCATTTTGTAAAGTTTTCAACAAAACCCACTTTAAAATCTTGATTTTGGAAATAAACCTCGTTTTTGGAATTTAAAAATGATTTATGGAGCTAAAAATACACGTTAAAAAAAAGTGTTTTTAAGGAATAAATTTTTGTGTTTTTTTAAATAATTGGAAATATTTTTCGAAAAAAAGTTCTAGAAAAAATGACTAACAATTAGACCTAATAGGTTTTTAAATCTTTCATTTTTAATTTTTTATGAAAATATTAATAAATTCATCTTTACATTTGCTATAGCATTTAAATAAAAATATTTATGAAAACTAAAATTACTATCAGCATGTTGTTCATGGCTATTAGCATTGGACTATTTGCACAAAGTGTAACCATTAGTCCAAACAAATCTTCGGCTGGACAAACGTTTGCAGTTACCATTTCAGGAAAAAACACTGCATTTTTAACGGGAGTAAACACCATTGATTTTGTATATAATAGTGCTATTACAAAAGATGCAATTTTTTCAAATCAAAATGTAGTGAATGATTCTTTGATTACAGGTACGGTATCTATTTCGAGTACAATTCCCAACCCTTATGGTTTCTCCTTACGTATTTCAAATACCATTAACCCACCAATTAATTTATTAAGTGGCATATCAATTCCTGATGCAGATACCATTATTCCAAGATTATATCCAACAGATAATTCTAGAGGATTTAATATTGGGCAATCTACCTATTTAAGAATACGTGGCAAAAACACTCACTTAACAACTGCCAAAAACAATACTATAAAATTTTATAAATATGGAATTGAAAACAAAAGTATCAGCATTTCTAATATTAGAGTTTATTCGTCTCCATACCCTTATGAATTATGGATTGATTTAATTGTTGATATAAAAACCAAACTTGGCTTTTATTCTATGAGCGTTGAAAACGAAATTGATGGCATCATATTTAAAGATAGTATTTTTGAAGTAGTAAATCCATTTCCGATGCTCATCAATTCAATTGATCACAGATACGCAAAAAGAAATGAGGTGAAAGATGTTTATATGGCTGGTTCACCATACGCTAAATTTTTAACCAATCCTCCAACCATTTTATTTACAAAAAATAATATCGTTTCAAAAGACATTGAAGTAGTAAGTATTACTGCACAAAATGATTTAAACGCAACGGTTCGATTAAATGTGAAACCAACAGCAGAAATGGGAACTTACAATATTGCTTATTTTTATCCTGCAGATTTAGATACCATGTATTTAAATAATTATTTTATAATTGGTGCAGCTGCGAGAACCAATGAAATCAATGAAAATACCACCAAAATTTTCCCAAATCCTGCTAAAAACTTATTGAATATTGAAAGTAATAATAACATTACTAGCGTTCAATTTTTTGATTTGATGGGAAAAGAAATTTTGAGTAAAATACCAGAGAAACAAACTCAAAACCTTCAAATTAATCTTTCAGAAATACTCATTCCAAGGGGAATTTACTTTATAAAAGTTCAAAGCTTGGAAGGTTTTATTACACAGAAATTAATAATAGAATAACTACAACCAATAGACCTGAAAGGTTTTGAAAAATGTCAGGTCTTGTTGCAAAAAAGTCTCTTATAAACATAAGAGACTTTTTTGTTGTAAATGAAACCAACCTTTTTCTTACTTTCGCTGTCCTTTGTAAAACAAAAGCATGACGATTAAAGTAACTAATTTATCAAAAATATA
>CAISTO010000113.1 GCA_903888395.1 uncultured Bacteroidota bacterium
GAGCTTCAGCGCACGAGGCCAACGCTGGCCCGCATTTTTGTCGGTCCCACGCTCGTCACTTAACAAGCATTTGTTTACGTTAGAACGTCATTGTGAAGCATGAAGCAAAATCTTTTTTTGTACGCGATTGGTGTCCGCACCGACCACTAAAACTTATCAGTGCTTGGTTGCCGATAGTTATTGGCACTCACCAATTACTCAAATTCGGTTGGTGAGGACACCAACCGAGGACAAAAGTATGAACCAACTTGTCCATAATTGGTGTCCTCACCGACCACTAAAAAAAGTCATTCAGTAGGAATATTCCTCGTTTTTTTGCACCATTCCATTAGCTAACAAACTCCTAAACAAGGGAGATGCTTGCAGCATGACAAAAATTATCGTCTCACAGTCGCATAGTCTCTCATCGCATCCTCTCGCCTCTCTAACTCTCATCCTCTCATCCTCTCAGTATAGATGCTTCGTACCTCAGCTTGACGTTTGTTAGTATTGTTTCTTTGAACACGTCACAGACGTGCATTAGCTATGCAGCCAGAGCAGGAAAGCAATCTCTCAATGGCAAAAATTATCTTCTCATAGTCGCATAGTCTCTCATCGCATCCTCTCGAACTCTCATCCTCTCGCCTATCGCTTCTCATCCTCTCGCTTCTCATCCTCTCAGTGCTCATCTCTCAATTCATACTTCTCACTTCATACTTCATAATTCATAATTCATAATTCATAATTTTCTATTATAATTGCACCAAACATCTAATACTACAAAAACATAAACAATGAAAGTTACCGATATAATTTCAAATGCTAAAGAAACATTATTTTCAATAGAAATTTTGCCACCTTTAAAAGGAAAAGATATTAACTCTGTTTACAATGGAATAGATCCATTGATAGAATTTAAACCAGCATTTATTGATGTAACTTATCACCGTGAGGAGTTTGTGTTGCGCAAGCGAATAGATGGTAGTTTTGATAAAGTATATACCCGCAAACGTCCAGGAACTGTAGCAATTTGCGCAGCTTTAATGAACCATTACAAAATAGATACTGTACCGCATTTAATTTGTGGTGGATTTAGTAAAGAAGAAACCGAAAACGCATTGATAGAATTAAGCTTTTTGGGTGTAGATAATGTGTTGGTTTTACGTGGCGACAATGTAAAAAATGAGTCAAACTTTGTTCCTGAACCCGATGGTAATAAAACATCATTAGAATTATTAACACAAGTAAAAAACATGAATAACGGCATTTACCTGGATCCAGATTTAGAGAATGCCAGTCAGTCAAATTTCTGTATATCGGTAAGTGGCTATCCCGAAAAACATTATGAATCACCCAACATGGCTAGTGATTTAAAATGGTTAAAAGCCAAAATAGATGCTGGCGCAGAATATATTGTAACTCAAATGTTTTTTGACAATAAAAAGTTTTTAGACTTTGTAGATACAGTAAAAGCCATGGGAATAAATGTGCCAATCATTCCAGGTTTAAAACCCATAACAACTAAAAAACAATTGAGTGTTTTACCTAAAATATTCCATATTGATATTCCTGAAATATTAAGCAATGAAATAGAAAAATGTAAAGATGATAAAGCGGTAAAAGAAGTTGGAATTGAATGGGCCATTCAACAATCGAAGGAGTTAAAAGCTGCGGGAACACCGGTATTACATTACTACACCATGGGATTGGCAGAAACTACTAAATTAATTGCTAGCCAAGTATTTTAGTTTGTAAATCTATTTAATTTCCATCATAAATTATATCATTTACCTCCAATGAGAAATACAATAGCAAGGTTTTTATATAGTTTATTCGTTGTCATTTTATTTATCCAAAATGGTTTAGCACAAGAAAATAATCCCATTGATTCAAACAAAATTATTGAACAAAAAGTAGACAAAAAAAAGTTGGGTTTAGTTTTGGGAACTTCTACATTAACATTAGCTGCTTCTTATATTTATGTTCAAAATGCATGGTGGAAAAACAGTTCAAAGTCATTTCATTTTGATGAAGGTGCCGATTACAAATATGCCAAAAATTTAGACAAATGTGCGCATGTAATGGGAGGATTAATTACGGCAGAATTGGTTCACGATGCCCTAAAATGGACGGGTATGAACGACAATCAATCGTATTTATATTCTTTTCTTTTAGGCACTGCCATGCATTCGTTCATAGAACTAAAAGATGGCTTTGCTCCTACTTATGGTTTCAGTGTTGGCGACTTAGCCGCGGGAACTTTTGGCAGTGCCATTCCTTACTTAAAATATAAATTTCCTAAGCTAAAAGCCATTAATTATAAGTTCAGTTATTACCAACACGATAGGTTCTTTTACAATGTTAAACGAGAAGGAAAAGCCGATTGGATTGATGATTACATGAACCAAACTTACTGGCTTACTTTATCTGTTAATGATTGGTTACCCAAGGGCTCAAAAGCTGAAAAACTATGGCCCGATTTCTTATGCATTGCGGGTGGTTTTGGTGTAGATAATACACTTAACAATTATTATTTAGGCTATAACGAAGACTCGTTTAAAGGATTGGGTAATTATGAATATTACTTGTCACTCGACATTGATTGGCGTAAAATAATTCCGCAAAAAACCGGTGGACAAATCATTTTAGCAAGAACTTTAAACTACATAAAAATACCTTTACCAACCCTGCGTTTAGGACCATCTACCGACTTTGATTGGCTGTTTTTGTAACTTTACAATAGTTGCGTCTCTATGAGACTTTGATAGTTTTAGCTTTTATCTTACAATAGTGTCGTCTCTACGAGACTTTTTTAGTTTCGGGTGTTTTTTTAAAATAGTATCGTCTCTACTAGGGATAATTTTTTTCAAAAAAATCAATATAAAATGACGTGCAATGCTATGTGTCCTTTTTTTTAAAAACTTGAACCACATAGAAACATAGAAAACATAGCATTTTACTAAGTAACCTATGTATCTATTTGGTTTATATTTCATTAATAATTAGCAGTTTAAGTAAAAACGTCAATGAAGGACTCGCTAACTTTGTTCCGTAGGCACTATATGTTGGTAAAGGTATGTTATGACTCGCTATCAATGTGCCGTAGGCACTACATATTGGTAACAAGACTCCAATAATGAATGATATGTCCAAACAACTTGTGCCGTAGGTACAATATATTTATAATTATCCAAGTACTGTTTCTATAATCCTTCATACAACCAACTATTCAACTCCCGATGTATCGGGACAGCAATTCAACCTTCAGACACATCGGGAAACCAATTGTATTTTGTAAATTTTTTATGTTTAAAATTAAGCTTGATTTTATATCTTCGCACAGCAAAAAAAACACCGTACTCATATGTTTGAAAGTTTAAGTAGTAAGTTAGAAAAAGCATTTAAAACCCTAAAAGGTCAAGGTAAAATATCGGAAATTAACATAGCTGAAACAGTTAAAGAAATTCGTAAAGCCTTAATTGATGCCGATGTAAACTATAAAATAGCAAAGCAATTTACTGATACTGTTAAAGAAAAAGCATTAGGACAAAACGTATTAACAAGTTTAAGTCCAGGACAATTATTAGTAAAAATAGTAAACGATGAGTTAACAGAATTATTAGGCGGAAAAACCGAAAACATAAACACTACCGGTAATCCAGCTATTATATTAATGGCAGGTTTGCAAGGAAGTGGAAAAACTACGCATTCTGCTAAGCTAGCAAACTACTTTAAAAAACAAGGTAAAAGCGTCATGATGGCTGCTGCCGATGTATATCGTCCGGCTGCTATTCAGCAATTAATTGTTTTAGGTGAACAAATAGAAGTGCCTGTTTACTTTGAAATGGAAAATAAAAATCCAGTTCAAATAGCAGAAAATGCAGTGAAGGCTGCCATTGCTGGCAATCATAAAATACTGATTATAGATACTGCCGGTCGTTTGAGTATTGACGAAGAAATGATGGCTGAAATTGGAAATATAAAATCCAAAGTAAAGCCACAAGAAATTCTTTTTGTAGTAGATTCAATGACAGGTCAAGATGCTGTAAATACAGCAAAAGCTTTTAACGATGTATTGGATTTTACAGGTGTAATTCTTACCAAATTAGATGGTGATACCCGCGGTGGTGCAGCTCTTTCTATAAAAACTGTTGTTCAAAAACCCATTAAGTTTGTGGGTATGGGCGAAAAAATGGATGCCCTTGACGTTTTTCATCCCGATAGGATGGCACAACGTATTTTGGGAATGGGCGATATTGTTACTTTAGTAGAACGCGCCCAATCTGTTTTCAACGATGAAGAAGCAGCTAAAATTCATAAGAAATTACTAAAAGACCAATTTACCTTTGAAGATTTTTATACCCAAATTCAACAAATTAAAAAAATGGGTAATTTAAAAGATTTAATGGCCATGATTCCTGGTGTGAGCAAAGCCATTAAAGACATTGATATCAGTGACGATGCATTTAAAGGCATTGAAGCCATTATTAATTCTATGACTCCAGCTGAACGCAAAACTCCAGATATACTAAACGGTAACCGCAGAAAACGTGTTGCCTTAGGCAGCGGAACGGATATTCAACAAGTGAATCAACTGTTAAAGCAATTTGAAGAAATGCGCAAAATGATGCGCACCATGAACAAAATGCCTGGTGGTGGAATGGGAATGAAAAATCTTCCGTTTAAAATGTAAGGTTTTAGAGGAAATTCGAAATTCAAATCACGAAATTCGAAAATATATAAATTGAAAATCAATTAAAAATTTTATCCGTGGTTAAATTCACCAATCGCTTGGAATTCGATTGGTGAGGACACCAACCGAGGACAAATAGAATATGCGGTTTGTAAAACTGCACCAGTTGTATCCACAAATGATTTTAATAAATTTATAAAATTCCCTACATTCGAATTTTTATAAAATCATGAAAAATCGTTACAGAAATAATTTACATTTTGCTTATTGCCTATTGCTTGTTTGCTTATTGCCAATTGCCAATTTGCTAAAAGCGCAAACCAATTATGC
>CAISTO010000114.1 GCA_903888395.1 uncultured Bacteroidota bacterium
ATTATTGCTGCCGGTAAGGCTAACATCAATGTGATTAAAAATATTTTTTTTAAGGATGCATTTTTTAAAATAATAGTTATTAAAGGCAACACAAAAATCATGGTAAAAATACTTTTTTTGGCAAGCATGCCTATTGAAAAATAGATTAATATAGAGAACAAAGATAATAGGCTATTATTTTTTAAATATTTTTCAATGGAAAGTGCTGAAAGCATTAAAAACAGAAAAGCCAATATTTCATCTCTATTTTTTATACTTGCTATTACTTCAGCATGTATGGGGTGAACTGCAAATAAAATGCTTGCTAAAAAAGCCAATAAAATTCCTTTTTCACCGGTGTAAGCTAATAATAATTTAAATAATAAAAGTACCGCAATGGCATATAAAATCAAATTAACAAAATGACTGGTTTTAGCACTTTCACCTAAAAACTGATGTTCCATTGCAAATGACAATAATACAATTGGCCTGTAACCAAAACCCAAATCTACATTATTGGAATAATAGGATTGAGAAAAAATTTTATCAATGGATGAAAGTCCTTTTGAGGTTAATACCTGTTTTTGAGTAACTAAATTGTCATCTAGGTTATACCCATTAAAAAGTGTATTACCAAAAACCAAAAACACAGAAACTAATAAAATAATATAGTATTTTTTATTCATTGTTTTATGGGGTTTCTCAATTATTAAATTGTTATTATTCTTCGCTTTATTTTTCAATTTTTCTATATAATTTCCATTTTAAAAAATAGATAAAAGGTTCAACGGTCCTTCTATTAAAAATACTTCTTTTATAAGTAAACAAAGTATGATGATTCAACAAATTATTTTCATATACTTTATATTCTTTGTATAATAAATGATCAGATTTTGAAAAATCAACTAAAGATGATTCCGCAAAATGTATAAATATAAGTTTGTTAGCATCATCAATTACTAAATCTCCATTTGAATCTCTTTTTAAATGATAATTCAAATAATTCCACCCTGCCAAATTACATCCTTTTTCCTTGATTATTTTAACTTTATCAAATAAAATAGGAAACAAATCTAAATACTTTTGATCATCAAACAAACCTCGCCAAAAAGCTTTTTTTACATTGTATAAACAACAATTAGCCCACCAATTTAATGCGATAATTCCTTGTTTATTTACACCAATAAAACCCGCATTATAAAGACCTACCCTAAAATTCGCCTCTAACCAATTTTGATCTTCGTGTGGGCTATTTTTATAAAAATGTGGTGTCAATAAAACGTTGTTCGATTCCAATTCTTTAAAGAGAAATGCAAAATCATTATAAAAATAAATATCATTGTCAACATAAATTACTGCATTCGTTTCATTCAATAAATGTTTTAAAAAAATGGGTTTTAAAGCCCACCTTAATTTATCTTGATTGTTTTTGTATTTATCTATAATTTGAATGCCAATATGATCATTCAAATCCGACAAAGTGAAAATATTTACATTCTCTGGCTTTTGAGCTAAATCATTCATTTCATCAATGACAAGTATATTTAAAAAACCCTTAAAAGGAGCTATACTATTGGCCAAAGCAAATGCTTTAAACAAGTGAGAAGATGTACTGATAGTGCAGAATGAAAACAATGTCAATTTTTTATTTTACAAATATAAGTTATTTTTGAATTTTATGAATATAATTGGAATCTCTGCTTACTACCACGATGCTGCCGCTGCTTTAATATCAGACGGAAACATTATAGCCGCGGCACAAGAAGAACGATTTTCACGCATCAAGAGTGATTCATCTTTTCCAATAAAATCGATAGATTATTGCTTAAAAGAAGCTGGTTTAAATTTAACAGATATAGATGCATTGGTTTTTTACGATAAACCATTTTTAAAATTTGAGCGATTAATAGAAACCTATTTTTTTTTAGCACCTTCTGGATTTAAATCTTTTATAAAATCAATTCCTACTTGGTTAAAAGAAAAACTGTTTTTAAAAAATGAAATAAAAAAACATTTGAAAGCATACGATTCCAATTATAATGGGAAGAAAACTAAAGTGCTTTTTTCAAGTCATCATTTATCGCATGCCGCCAGTGCATTTTTTGTAAGCAATTTTAAACAATCAGCCATTTTAACGATTGATGGTGTGGGCGAGTGGGCTACGGCTTCCATTTCATTAGGAGCCGAAAACAATATTGCAAATTTAATGGAAATGCGTTTTCCAAACTCTGTCGGTTTATTGTATTCTAGTTTTACTTATTTTTTGGGATTTGAAGTAAATAATGGGGAATATAAAGTAATGGGATTAGCACCTTTTGCCAAGGAAGAAGAGGAACAAGTTGCTCATTTTAAAAAGATAATTATTGATAATATTATTGAAATATTTGAAGATGGTTCTATCCAAATGAATCCATATTATTTTAAATATGCAAGCTCTTTAAAAATGATTCATGAAAAAAGATTTGAA
>CAISTO010000115.1 GCA_903888395.1 uncultured Bacteroidota bacterium
GCTAATTCTAAATCATTATTTACCAAACTGGCTATAATTGACAGGCAACCAAACAATAAATTGAAGGAAGTAAGCGCATTTGGAATATGTTTTTTCATGGTATTTTGGGTTAATAATTGTTGCAAAGTATTGGTTATTTCATTATTTGACAAAACACAGATAATATTTAGTTGCTTTTATGTACATTCATTTTAACTTTGGAATCTAAATTTCAATTGATTAATGGGTAAAATATTTTCTTTTATATTTTTATTATTCTTAACATTTTCAGTGCAAGCGCAAAACAAAGTGAGCTTAAATAAAAACGGAAAAGTTTCCAAGTATATGTGTATGGAACAAGCTTCTTACCAAAACATTAATGGAAAAGTGAATTTGAGTATTATCATAACTGATTACAATTTGTTACTAGAGCTGAATAATATTGATGAAAAACTTTTTGTTTGCGGCAGCAGACTTAATTCCAAGGACTTTAAAATAGTTCTCATTGACAATAAAAAGAATATTACTTACACTTCCTCTTCCAATGTTCAAGTTTTATTAAAGTGTAATAAAAGTAAAGATACATTTACCGTTAATTTTAGTGGTTTGGTTAAAAACAGATCATCAAAAATAAATGTTACTTCTGAGTTAAATGTTAAACCAACCCTCAGAAAAAATTTAAAAACCAACTAATTTTCAAAATCAAAATAATATGTATAAAAAAATACTGAGTATATCAGCAGCCTTAATATTTATTGGGCAAGTTAGTGCCCAACAAAAACCAAATGTTCCTCACAGAAGTTTATTAGAAGCAAAAAATTCAACTGAATTACAAGCTATTTTTGAACAAAATGTACAAGCTGAATTAACTTATGCAAAAGAAGTTTTGGGCTTAAGTTTAGCTCCTCAAATTTTAGCAAACGGAGGCGTTATGCAATTGGTAGGTGTTACTCAAAATGGAATTCCTCAATATATAAAAACAGATAATTCAGGCGCAGCTAAAACCATTGGAACCGATAAAGTAAACCCGGGAGGAAGTTTAGGTTTAAGTTTAAGTGGTAGCGGAATGACCAATAGAATTGGTGTTTGGGATGGTGGTGCAGTTCGATTAACCCACCAAGAATTTCAGAGCAGAGCCGTTCAAACGGATGGTGCTACAAATTTAATTGATCATGCCACTCACGTTGCAGGAACAATGGTAGCCGGGGGTGTAACTGCTAGTGCAAAAGGAATGTCGTTTCAAGCACCTTTAAAATGTTATGATTGGAATAACGATAATTCGGAAATGAGTGCAGCCGCAGCAGCAGGAATGCTTATTTCAAATCATAGCTATGGTTCTATTTGTGGTTGGAATTATGATGATGCAACAACACAATGGAAATGGTATGGCGATATTTCAGTTAGTTCGGTTGAAGATATTAGTTTTGGTATTTACGATGCGGAATCGCAAAATTGGGATCAAATGGTTTATAGTAATCCTTTTTATCTTCCTTTTAAATCGGCAGGAAATGATAGGGGTGATGTTCCTAGTGGATCTGACCCAAAAGTTTTTTATAATGTTAATACTGGAACTTGGGATGTTTTTTCAGGTGCCACTCCTCCTGCCGATGGCCAATATGATTGTGTTTCTACTTATGGAAATGCTAAAAATATTTTAACAATTGGAGCGGTTAATAAAATAACAAATGGTTGGACAAGCGCCAGCTCAGTAGTGATGAGTAGTTTTAGTGGTTGGGGTCCTACTGATGATGGGCGAATTAAACCAGATATTTGTGCTGCAGGTGTTAATTTAAATTCAAGTTATTCCGCTTCAAATACTGCTTACTCTTTAAGTAGTGGTACTTCTATGTCATCGCCAAGTGCAAGTGGTTCGGCATTGCTTATTCAGCAACATTTTAATAATTTAAATGCCCGTTTTTTACGCGCTTCTACTTTAAAAGGATTAATTATTCATACTGCCGATGAAGCTGGAACTAGCGCTGGTCCAGATTATAGCTACGGCTGGGGATTAATGAATACCGCAAAAGCCGTTCAAGTTATTTCCGATAGCGGTGCAAATAGTATCATTGAATCGCAAATACCAGTTGCCTTAACAGCATTTACTAGAACTGTAGTTGCAAACGGAACAAGCCCATTACGTTTAACTTTATGTTGGACTGATGTTCCTGCTAATCCATCAACAGGTACAGTTTTAGACGATCCAAATAGCAAATTAGTAAATGACTTAGACATAAGACTTACCCGTGTAAGCGACAACCAAGTTTTTAGTCCTTATGTTTTAAATCCTGCAATTCCATCGGCAGCAGCTACAACTGGCGATAATACAAGAGACAATGTAGAACAAATTCACATTGCAGCGCCTACCGCGGGAATTTATACCATCAGAATTTCTAGTAAAAGAGCGCTATCGGCAAATCAATCTTTTTCGTTATTAATAAGTGGACTTTCACCAGTTCCCGCAGCTAATTTTATAGCATCTACTCAAGCTACATGTACTGGAAGTCAAGTAGTATTTACCAATACCTCGTCAGCAAGTACCTCGCGTATTTGGTATTTCCCAGGAGGAAATCCTGCTACTTCTACAGCTGTAAATCAAACTGTAACTTATAGCACTCCTGGAATTTATGCAGTTGCCTTAAAAGTTAGTAATGTAGCTGGAACAGATTCAATTTACAGAACTAATTATATAAAAATTGGTGGCGTAACTTTACCATTAAACGAAACTTTTGAAAGTAATTCAGCCACAGTTGGATTATGGAAAACTACCAATAATTATACAAACGATACATTAGGTTGGCGCAAATGGAATAACACAGGCGGAACAGCACCTGGAAATACTGTTTTTGGAATTAATAATTATGATAATTCTACTGCAGGAAGAAGGTACCAATTAATTTCTCCAATTCTTGATTTTCGTGGAATGCAAAATGCAAGTTTAAATTTTCAACATGCTTATACAAGGTATGCAACTGCCGATAAAGATTCATTAATAGTTAGCATAAGTACCAATTGTGGATCTACTTGGATTAGACTTTATGGTGCTGCTGAAACCAGACCTAACTTAGGAACAAGGCTTGCAACTTATACAAGGAATGGCGATCAAGCTCAAACTTCTACCGCTTTCTTTTTACCAGCCATAGCAGCTGATTGGTGTAATAATACTATAAATAGCACTCCGTGTAATACTGTAAATTTAACACCATATGTTGGCTTAAATAATTTATTGGTTCGATTTGAAAGCTATTGCGGTAGCGGAAATAATTTATTTATTGACAATGTTTTAATAGATGGAACACCATTTAGTCCAAAAGCTGGATTTACCGTTCCAAGTTTGATTTGTACTAATCAAAATTTTTCAATAACAGATACTTCAAAAAACAATCCTGATACTTGGGAATATACTTTAACTGGTCCTCAGAATTTGACTTTTACCACCAAAAATCCTATTGTAAATTTAAGCACATCAGGATTTTATAATGTAAAATTAAAAGTTAGCAATGTTTCAGGATCTGATAGCGTTACCATTACCAAATCATTTGAGGTAAAGGAATCTCCAACTTCACCAATTTTAACATTGAATGGTTCATTATTGCTTTGCGATGCAGACTCTGCTTTATTAACTACCAGTGGAACTAATCTTAAATGGTATAAAGACAGTGTTGCTATTGCTGGCGCAATTGATTCAAATTATTACAACAAATTTGCAGGAAAAATAGCTGTAAGAACAACTGCTACAAACGGATGTTCAGCACAAAGTAATATTTTAACATTTACAGCTGGCACCAGACCACCAGTTCCAACTGTTACAAAATCGTTATCAGGTAATGTGTTCTGCGATGGTGGTACTTTTGTTTTAACTTCAAGTGCAACAACTGCAAATCAGTGGCAAAAAAATGGATTAGATTTAGTAGGTCAAACTGGCACTGCATTAAATTATAATGATTCGGGAACTTTTACTGTAAAAGTATCAAATGGTGCTTGTTTTGCGCTTTCAGCTCCTTTAACTTTAAACAAATTAACAAAACCAAATACTTCAGAAATTACGGCTTCACGCTTTGCCTATAAAAATGATACTGCAACTTATAAAGTTACTGGTTTGCCAAGTTCTACGTTTACTTGGACAATTAACGGAGGAACTATTCAAAGCGGTCAAAATACAAATACCATTATAGTAAAATGGAGTACGGGTTCTGTAGGTATCGTTAATGTTACCGAAAAAGGTGCAAATCTTTGCAATGGTTATTTAAAAACATATCCTGTTGGAATTTGGAACACAAGTTTGAATAATATTACCAATGAAAACGAAATTCTTTTATATCCAAATCCTGCTAATAACTTTATAAATATTCAATATTTAGGGAATGGATTAACTAATTTTCAAGTTGCAATTTTTGATATTTTGGGTAAAAATATTTTAAACCATCATGTAAATGTATCAAATAAAGAAGATCAAAAAATTGATATCACACACTTACCAAAAGGAATTTATATTGTTAAAATAACAGGAAATAATTTTTCAGCAAGTAAAACCATCACAAAAGAGTAAGTTTTCGTTATTCATTAAACAAAAAGAACACGCATTGGTCGTGTTCTTTTTGTTTTAAATAATTTTATTTTGAATCAAAAGTACAAACTTTTTAATCAATTAAATCCAAGTCAGTTAAAACAGAAGCAAGCTTTTTGTAATGTTTTGGTTCGGTATGTTCCTAGACTAGCTGTAGAATATTGCGCTGAGCTAATAATTTTTCATCAATTACACTTACATATTGAAAAAGAGCGTAAGAGCAAATATGGCGATTACAGTCCGCATAATGGACAAGGAAACAGAATAAGTATCAACCATAATTTAAGTAAATTTGATTTTTTAATTACCTTTATTCATGAACTTTCCCACCATACCGCTTTTGTAAAATTTGGTAATCGCCACGATCCGCATGGTGAGGAATGGAAAACTGAATTTCAAAGAAACATGGTCCCATTTTTTGAACATGAAACATTATTTCCTTCCGATTTAAAAGTGGCTATTTCCAAACACATGCGAAATCCAAAATACAGCCACTCGGCAGATGTAAAACTTTTACAAGTTTTAAAAAAATATGACGAAAACAAAGTAAATACTACTGTTTTAGCTGATTTGCCAAATGGTACATTGTTCAAAATGAAAGGCTTTGACGAAGTGCTAAAAAAAATAGAAAAATTGAGAACATATAATTTATGTGAAACATTCAGTGGCAAAAAATACAGGGTTCATGCTATGGTAGAAGTAATATTGGTTGAAAACCAAATCAATCAATAAAACTATTATATAATTTTTATTGTTCTACACTATATAACATTTACTTTTGTAGTGTTTTAAATATTAAAAAATATTTTATTTTATGATAACAATAAGCGATAAAGCAAAAAAACGAATAGAAGAATTAATCATTGAACAAAATTATACACCTTCGCATTTTTTAAGAGTAGGTGTAGAAAGTGGCGGATGTTCAGGACTTTCGTATAAATTAGACTTTGACAATAAATTAAAACCTGGAGATGAAAAATTTGGGGATAAAGGGGTAGAAATAGTTACAGATAAGCGAAGTGTTTTGTATTTATTTGGGACCGAACTTGATTTTACAGACGGTTTAAACGGAAAAGGCTTCACTTTTGTTAATCCAAATGCTTCACGTACATGTAGTTGTGGAGAAAGTTTCTCAGTATAAACATTTTTTTTGTGGAGTGTTTGATATTTAAATCAAAAAAGTATATTTGCAGCCCTTTATTAGATAAAAGTACATCTAATAAATTTTAAAGAGAAAAATTAAATAGAAAGATGGCTAATCATAAATCAGCAATAAAACGTAACAGAAGCAACGCAACAAAGCGTTTACGTAACCGTTACCAAGCAAAATCAACTCGTAGTGCTATTAAAGAATTACGTTTATCTGAAGACAAAACTGCAGCTTCAGAACTTTACAAAAAAGTATCAAGCATGTTAGATAAATTGGCTAAACGTAGCATTATTCACAAAAATAAAGCTGCTAACCAAAAATCTAAATTAGCTAAAGTAGTTAGTAAAATTGGAACAGCTCCTAAAAAAGTAGCTAAAACATATAAGAAAAAAGCGGCTTAATTAGCCTTTTTCAATTAAATTATTATTTTAAAAGCTTGCTCATTCACTATGGGTAAGCTTTTTTTTGTTTTAAAGTTATTAAAACTATTTTGCACTAAATTAAAAAAAGGTAAAATGGAAGACAGTTTTGATAAATTTAATGGTATTAAAGCTTGGGCAGAAGATGACAGACCAAGAGAAAAATTTATTCTTAAAGGTAAAAACTCACTAAGCAGTGCTGAACTTTTGGCCATACTTATTGGAACGGGAACTAGGAAAGAATCTGCGGTAGATTTAGGTAGAAAAATACTTCAACTAACCAGCGAAAACTTAAACGATTTAGCAAAGTTATCAATTACAGATTTAAAAAAGATAAAAGGAATTGGCGAAGCTAAAGCCATAACAATTGCGGCAGCACTGGAATTAGGAAGAAGAAGAAAAGAGGAAGATGCCAAAGAAATACAAATCATTACTTCCTCGCGCGATGCATATAATTATTTTGAACCTTTAATTTCCGATTTGCCACACGAAGAATTTTGGATTTTATTATTGGCAAGAAATAAAAAAGTAATTATAAAAAAACAAATTAGCGCTGGAGGAATAGCAGGAACAGTGGTTGATTTAAAAATTATTTTTAAACTTGCACTCGAAAATTTAGCTAGTTATATGGTGTTATGTCATAACCATCCTTCGGGAAACTTAACGCCTAGTTCGGCTGATATTCAAATTACTAAAAATATAAAAGCGGCTGGCAAAATATTGGAAATTGAAGTTGTAGATCACATTATAATTGGCGGTAATAAGTATTATAGTTTTGCCGATAACGACATTTTTTAAACCTTTATTACATTCTTGCATCGTAAGCATTATTCTATTTTTTAAAACCAAAAGTTAATTGAAAACTGAACTAAGCGACAATGAAATAATTTTAAAATTTGCAGATGAGAAAACTCGAATTGCGGCTTTTGAATTAATTCTAGAAAAATACCAAAAGAAAACCTATTGGCATATTCGCAGAATAGTGATTAACCATGATGATGCAGACGATGTTTTGCAAAATACTTTTATAAAGGTTTGGGAAAATTTAAGCAAATTCAGAGAGGATAGTAAGCTTTATACTTGGATTTATAGAATTGCTACCAACGAAGCTTTGCAATTTATTCAAAAGAAAAAACAAAATTATAATATCACATTAGACGATGTTTCTTACGAATTAAGCAGTTATTTAACTGCTGATAATTATTTTGATGGAAATAATATAGCCCTGAAATTACAACAAGCAATTTTAACTTTACCCAACAAACAGCGAATAGTATTTATTATGAAATACTATGAAAATATGAAATATGAAGACATGAAAGATGTATTGGAAACAAGTGTTGGCGCGCTTAAAGCATCTTATTTTCATGCAGTAAAAAAAATAGAAGATTACATGAAAAACGAAATCAATCAATAAAAAAAATATCTGATTAAATTAAACCATCAATGGTTTATGGTATCAATGTAAAACACAAAATGAAAGACGAGTTAGAAAATATAGATGATGATTTTTTAAAAAATCTAGGAAACAAAGGTGATTTTGGCGTTCCTGAAAAATATTTTGATCAATCGAAAGCAAGTATTTTAAGTAAAATAAATGCAGATTATGATTTTGCTGTAATTAATAGTGAAGGTGATTTTATAGTTCCTAATAATTATTTTGAAACAAGTAAAAAACAAATTTTAATTGAAATAAATAATAAAGCTGCTGTAAAAACAAATGTACTTACTTTTGCTAATTGGCAGCTAATAAGCGGAATTGCTGCAATTTTTATTGCAATCATTTCCCTATTTGTTTTTTTTAATATTAAAAATAACAGCAGTTTAAACGCAAACTTAAACAAGGTAAGTGAAGCTGAAATGATTGAGTATTTGGCCAATAACGATGTAAAAATAGAATGGATTAATGAGTTAAATCCAGAAATAAAAACTGTATCCAAAAAAGACAATAACAACAAAGAAATAGAACAATATTTATTAGAGCATGCTGACGAACAAGCTTTATTAGACGAACTTTAAAAAACAATACCATGAAAAAATATATTTATTTATTAGTAATCGTTGCAACAATTTCATTGAATGCAATGGCACAAAAAGGGGGAAGATTAGAAGCCATGAAAATTGGTTTTATAACTGAACGATTGAATTTAAGTAGCGATGAAGCCAAAGTATTTTGGCCTGTTTACAACAAATTTACTGACGATATAAAGAAATTACGTCAAAGTTCAAAAGGAAAAATTTCGGAGGAAATGGCCGACATGCCAGCAATGACTGATGCAGAAGCCGAAAAAGTTTTGAATGATATGGTGAATTTCAAAATTCAAGAAGCTGATTTACTTAAAAAATATGCTGCAGAATTTAAAAAGGTTTTACCCGTTAAAAAGGTAGTTTTATTGTTCAAAGCCGAAAACGATTTTAAACGCGAATTGCTTAAAAAATTATCTCAACGTAACAGGGATTAATAAAAAGAGCCATTTCGATCACGCCAGAGCGTATGAAGCAACCTCAATTTTATTAGCTAGTTGCTAGAAGTCAGCCGCTACTTCCTCAATGTAATTTCTACACTTTCGCCTTCTTTTATCATTAGCGAATTGCTACGCAACCAAGGGTTTAATAGCTTTACTGTTTTGTAATTTGTTTTAAACATAATTGCCCAATCTGCAAGATTTGGAATTGAATAATTTACCGAATGATTCATGGTAGGAATTACATCATATAAATGTCCTTTGGCTATATAAAATCCATATTGCTGGGATTTTTCAGCAATTTCTTTGATGGCTAATATCCTAAAAACGTAACGTGATGTTTCGGTATTTAAATACAAATCGTAATAACTGTTACCAGATTGCGTTTTTAGCTGACGTTTTAAACCTTCTATTCCCATGTTATAACTTGCAGCCACCAATCCCCAATCGTTAAATTCTGAATACGATTCTTTAAAATATTTACATGCTGCATACGTAGCTTTTTCTAAATGATAACGTTCATCAACTTCATCATTTATTTTTAGTCCATATTGTTTTCCGGTTTTATCCATAAACTGCCAAAAACCTGCGGCACCAGCTGGCGAAACCACATTTAATAAACCACTTTCTATTAAAGCTACATACTTTAAATCGTCAGGCAAGCCTTGTTCTTTCAATATTTTTTCAATGGTTGGAAAAAACCGATTGGCACGTTTTAGTAATAAAATAGTTTGCGACTGCCAATACACATTGGTTAATAATTCTCTATCGAAACGTTCTTTTACATCAAATTCTTTTAAACTTATTTTTTGATTGGCAAAATATACAAATTCAGGAATGGGAAGCGAATAACATTTTAAACTTTGATCAATCAATTGTTGTTGCTTATCGTCCTCACGCAAACTGGCGTTAATAAACATGCCGCTGCCAAAGCAAATAATTGCTAGCAGCAAAATAATGATTGTATTTTTGTTTAAAAGTTTCATGTTTATTCTTCTTCAAATGGTTTAAAGTGGGCATAATTTTTCCATTTATCGAGCACTTGAACAAAATCATCAGGCAATGGACTTTCAAAAAACATGCGTTCGCCAGTTACCGGATGCGTAAATCCTAATGAACGTGCGTGAAGTGCTTGACGAGGAAGAATTGCAAAGCAATTGTCTACAAACTGCTTGTATTTGGTAAATGTAGTTCCTTTTAAAATTCTGTCACCACCATAAGTGGTATCGCCAAATAATGGATGACCAATGCTTTTAGCATGAACCCTAATTTGGTGTGTACGGCCAGTTTCCAATTTTAATTCTATTAAACTTACATAGGTTAAACTTTGTAAAACTTTGTAATGTGTAACACTCCATTTTCCTTTTTCTTCTTCATTGTAAAGTTGAAATATTTTTCTATCGTGGTTACTTCTTCCGATATAACCTGTAATTGTTCCTTCAGGTTCTGGCATTTCACCCCAAGCTATGGCGTTATAACTGCGTTCAATGCTGTGTTCGTAAAACTGTTTGGCCAAATGTGTCATGGCATGTTCGCTTTTGGCCACTACCAATAGTCCGGTAGTATTTTTATCAATTCTGTGCACTAATCCAGGACGAATATTGTTTTCTTGTGCAAAAGGTAAATCTTTAAAATGCCAAGCCAAAGCATTTACCAAAGTTCCAGTTGTGTTATTATATCCAGGATGAACCACCATGTTTGTAGGTTTATTTACTATCAATAACGAATCATCTTCGTAAATAATATCAAGTGGAATATTTTCGGCAACTATTTCGGTATTAGCAGGCGGATTTGGTAAAACTATACTAATTACGTCTAAAGGTTTTACTTTATAATTTGATTTTACAGGCTTTTCATTTACCAACACACAACCTAATTCACAAGCTTGTTGTAGTTTTGAACGTGTAGCATTGGCAATGCGAATCATTAGATACTTGTCTATACGCAGCAAGGCTTGGCCTTTTTCCACTTCTACTCTATGGTGTTCGTATAGTTCTTGGTCTTCGTTTTGGTCGTCTTCGTTTTGGTCGTTTTTTAAAAGCGGCTTTAAATACATGCTGCAAAAGTAAGGCTTTTTGATGGTTTATAGACCATGGACCAAAGACGATAGTTTGAAATCATAACTTTCTATGGTTTATCGGCTAAAAGCTATTGTTTATTCATACCCTTAATTCAAAACAAGGAAGATATTAACAGCATGTCTTTATCCTTACTCAACGAAATAGTCATTCCGTAGGAATCTTCCTTGCTTAAAAGCATTTCGCCATTAACAACAACCTATATTTAAAACAAAATAGTAATTTTTAAATAGAAAAAATTTCATAAACAAGGAAGATGCTTAAAGCATGAAATTGAAAGTATTTTCTATGGTCTATCGTCCATCAACTATTGTCTAACTAACACAGCTGCGCACCAACCATTCGTTACTACTTTTTGTTGTAAATTTAAACCAAAAGCTTGGCAGCAATTTAACAAATCAGGCAAGTCAGTTTCATAAAAACCACTGATTAACACCTTGCCATTTTGCTTTACATGTTTGCTCAGTTGCTCAAAACTTTTAAGTAAAATATTCTTGTTGATATTGGCTAAAATAATGTCGTATTCCACGTTTGGAACTATACTCAAATCGCCTTTTTGATAATCAATATTGGTAATTTTGTTATAGGCTGCATTTTCACCTACGTTTTCAAAAGCCCAATCGTCTATATCGTTTGCAAAAATATTGGTAGCGCCTAGTTGCGAAGCCAAAATGGCTAAAACACCCGTTCCACAGCCATAATCAAAAACAGTTTTGTTTTTAAAATCCATTTTCAGCATCAGTTCCATAATGCTTTGGGTGGTTTCGTGGTGGCCTGTTCCAAACGAAGTTTTAGGTTGAATAATTATTTCGTATTCATACTTTTCGGGAATATTATGAAATGGAGCTTTTATGATTAGTTTGTTACTCACTATTACCGGTTCAAAGCTGCTTTCCCAAAGGGCATTCCAATTTTGCTGCGCAATATTGCTTGCTATAACTTGGCTTTTATCTACCGAATATTTAAAAATAATTTCTTTGAACAATGTTTCATCAAAAGCTTCTTCTTCTAAATACGCTTCAAATCCATGGTCGTTTTCTAAGAAACCTTCAAAGCCAATTTCGGCCAATTCGGCTATTAACAATTCAGCTAATTCAGGGTTGCAGTTTATTTGAAATACTTTGTAATTACTCATGTTTTGATTACTTTTTGGTGGGCAAATATATTATACCAATTGTAATAATGAGTGGCAAAAGCAAATATATTATCACAATAAATTTCTAATACTATTTTTTCTTTTATTCAACTACTTCGTAGTTGGTCAAGTTTTTCATAACCACAACCCCGAATTTCATTCGTGGCTATTCAAATTAAACCCCTTTGGGGTTTTGAAAAAGCGCAAACGCAATCCTGAAAGGATTGAATATTAATAGCCCCGAATGAAATTCGGGGTAAATTGAAAAAAAGTTTTACAACCCTGAAGGGGGTTGAATATTTTGTATAGTCCTGAAATAGGTTGACTCTAAAAATGTTAACAAGTCAACTAAAATCAGGACAAAATGGAAAGAAAAAAACCAACCTATTACAGTGAAGAATTTAAAACGACTGTAGTAAACGATGTATTATTAGGAAAATACACAAAGGAAGAAGCACGAAGGCTTTATGGAATTAAGGCAAAATGTGCAGTATTGTATTGGATGCGAAATTTTAACGGTGAGAAAAATTATCGACAACCAGTAAATGAAAATGTTAAATTTGAAGTGATGAATGATAATAAAGAACTTCAAGATTTAAAGAAAAAAGTGGCACGGCTAGAAGAAGAAAAACGAATAGCTGAGTTAAAGGCAGATCTTTATAATACAATGATAGACGTTGCAGAAAGCAAATTAGGAATAGTAATTAGAAAAAAGTCTGGAGCCCAACGATTGAAGCCTTAAAAGCAAACCGCCCCAAAGTAAATATAAATGAATTGTGCCATATTTTAGGTTATAGTAAACAAGCTTACTACAAGCAAATTAAACATATTGAAAAGGTGGGTTTTGAGGAAAATTTAGTGGTTGGGCTGATTAATGAAAAAAGAAAAATTTGGCAAGGAAGTGGCCGAAATTTACATCAATCATTGAAGTGCAATTTTGAACAACATGAAATAAAAATAGGTAGAGATAAGTTCTTTGGTTTGTTAAAAAGAAATGGATTTTTGAAAAAGAAGAAAAGCTATAAAATCAATACAACAAACAGTTATCATCATTATCACAAGTATCCAAATTTAATAAAAGATATAGAGCCAATGAGGGCTAACGAAGTTTGGGTATCAGACATAACATATATAAGACTCATTGATTCGAATAAGTTTTGTTACCTATATTTGATAACTGATATGTATTCAAGAAAAATAATTGGATATAGTTTAAGTGAAAATCTTACAAGAACTGGAGCTATTGCAGCTTTAAAAATGGCGATGAAAGGAGTTACAAAAGAAGTATTGAAAAATGTAACACATCACTCAGATAGAGGCGTTCAATATTGCTGTTATGAATATACTGATTTACTTAAAGCAAACAACGTTATGATAAGTATGACAGAAAACGGAGACCCATTAGAAAACGCAATAGCAGAGCGAATAAACAAAACAATAAAAGAAGAATTTACAACAAAGAAAACACTTGAATTTAACCAAATAAAACAAGCAGAAAGTGAAATAAAAAAGATAATAGCATTTTATAACAATGAAAGACCACATAGAAGCATTGATTGGAATACACCAACACAAGCTCATTTATTGGAAGGTTGTTTAGAAAGAAAATGGAAATCGTACTATAAACACAAAACCATTGATGATGTTGGGGAATTACATCAGGCATAAGCGCTCTAGAATTTTCAATAAGACCACCAAAAAGAGATGGCCTTATTAACGAAAATTCTGTCGCTTCCTTTTTATCCCTGTTGGGTTGACATCCCCATGTCAGCGCCCAATTCCGTTTAAAAGGAAATTCGAAAGTCAACATTATTTTATAAAATAAAAAATAGGTAATATTGCCAACAGAGTGAACAACTCTTAAATTAGTCAACCATTTTCAGGACGTTGCA